>ONXZ01000102.1 GCA_900321905.1 uncultured Eubacteriales bacterium | reverse complement strand
CTTTATCTTGTTATCCTTACGTGTGATAATATATTTCAATTCATTGATTTTCATATCCTCGCTAATTTCGTAATCCTTCGGCGGTCTACCTTTGGATTTTATGATTACACCTGCTTTTATCTTTCGTTGCTTTTCATTGTATCTACAAAAGAAATTATGTACTTGTTCAAAACTGAACCCCAGTAACTCTCCTATCTCCTTTTTAGTTTTTCCTTGTGATTTTAGTTCTAATATCTCTTTTTCGTATTTACTTATATGTTCATATTTCCTTGCCATAGCAAAACCCCCTTGATGTATATTCTACATCAAAGGGGCTCTTTTTTCTATTGTCCATTTTTTACGGACTTGTGCAATACTTTTGTATTCGGCGGATTTATCTTTATTCTTCAATGCTTTTCAGTTGTTTATTCAGTTTGTCTTTTAAAGTGCTGTTTTCAAGCGCATTTACAAGTTTGCGCGCCTCTTTAATCGCTGATTCAGCACCTGTGTCTACCGCAACTTTGGTGGCGCTTTTTGCATTGTATTCTTTAATCATTAATTTGTCGGTGTACTTAATCAATTCGTTTGTCCACAACTCGTAAGCGCTGTTGGTCAGATGAACATAGTTATCGCTTGAATACTCCGATTTAAGGTAACCGCTTCCGTCAAGCATCTTTGTGTCAACGTCGATATAGTACATATCTTTTTGAGTTTTGCAGTACTCCTTCATTAAATTGTTTAGTCCGGTAATCGTTTTACTGTTAAGATATGTACCTTGCTGTGCGGCTGTCACACCTGTTGTGCTTTCAATAAAAATTACAACGTTTGGGCTTTCTTTTTTTATTCCCGCAATGTACTTTTTATACTCTTTAAAAACGTAATTTTCATCACCAAAACAGTCGTTTGTACCCATTGCGATAAATACTCTCGGCACTTTTGACGCCTTTACAGCGTCCTTTGCCATCATAGGCGTACCGTTATAAGTTATCTTGTAACTTGAACTGCCCGAGTCGTTATCGAATGAGTAATTACCCATAACGAACATAAGCGGAGAGCCAAGAAAATCTGAACCCTGATTTTCAAAATACGCCTTTAAACCAACGCCAATTGAATTGCCTATAAATGCAGACTCACCGTAAAACTTATTGCGCATTTCGTCAGTAACTTTTGAAATTTTCTTTATTTTCGGTGCCTGAGTTGTTGTTCTTTTTAAAAAGAAAAAGTGTTTTTTCTCTTCTTTCTTTGCTTTTTTCTTTGCTTCTGCGTCGCTTTTAGATTCACTATATGACGATTTGACTTCATCAGCACGCTCTGAATCCGGATTGGTCGAAAAACCTATTGTAAACGAAATTGCAATAACTATAACCGTTATTATCGCAGATAACTGTTGCTTGTTTTTAAGTATTTTAGATAAAGAATCTTTGTTCATAGCAAACTCCTTTCGCAATACTTAAATTTTATTTTAACATACTATAACAAAAAACACAACTTTATATTTTAGCGTGATACGCGTTAACTTTGCCGTCAATAATGTCTATTACTGCGTATGACGAATTGCATACAGCGCCGGGATTAATCAGGTATATTCCGTCAATTTTTTCAATATACGGATTGTGCGTGTGACCGAAAAGGCAAATGTCAATTTCTTCACGCTTGGCAGTATCAAGCAGCATTTCGTATCCGTGTTTAACGCCGTAAGTATGTCCGTGGCAGAAAAACACCTTTTTGCCTGCAAATCTTACAGTTTTCCAAAGCGGCAGAGTGCTGCCCCAGTCGCAGTTGCCTGCAACACATTCAAAACGTATATCGGGGTACACAAAGGGGATATTTTCAACATCGCCCTCGCCGTCGCCGCAATTTATAAACAGGTCTGTATTGTCAATGTGCCTGTCTATGATATCATAAAGCCAATTCCTGCGCCTGTGCGAATCAGAAGTCACAACAATTCTCATCATAACACCTCAAAATCAGTAGTATTTATTAGTATACAACATTTTGGGGGAATGTTCAATGCCGCAGTTTTCAGGTAGCGAAATTGACGAAGCAAAAAAGCGTGTCCGCGAAATGCAGGAACGCACAAAAAATGTAACGGAAAAAGGAACTCAAACACTTGATTTTGACAAACTGAAATCACTCATAGACCTTCTTACACCGCTTAAAGAAAAAGAGCGCGACCCGTTAACGCTAATTGCCCTTGTGTCAGCACTCAAAGATAACGCCGACACAACACTAATTTTAGCTCTGATATATATTTTATTATTATAGTGGATATTTTTAACTTAATGTGTTATAATACCCAATTAGGTGATAAAAATGAAGGAATTTAAACAGATACAAATAGGCGACGGCATTGACATAGTTTATGCCGAAACCGATAAATTTAAAACTAACGAAATCGCGGTGACGTTTCTTGCTCCGCTGTGCGAGGATACCGTTTCTGCAAACGCGTTAGTGTTTAATCTTATTTCAAGAACAACTAAGGATTATCCTACAGTTAATGAGTTTAACCGCAGGCTTGCAGCGCTTTACGGCGCAAAGGCAAACTGCGCTGTATCAAAACTTGGTGAAAATCAGGCGCTTGCTGTTATGATGTCGTCGCTCGCAGACCGTTTTGCAATTGACGGCGAAAGTATTGGCGCAGACTGCTTTGATTTCATCTGCAAAATGCTTTTTGCTCCGAATACCGACTCTGACGGCAACTTTCTTGATAGCGATGTCAATCGTGAAAAGAAACTTCTTTGTGAAAAACTTGACGCCGAGTACAGCGAAAAGCGTATATATTCACTGCGTAAACTTGAAGAACTGATGTTTGACGGCGAGCCATACGCTATTAACAAATACGGCACAAAAGACAGCATTAACTCGCTCGACAGTGCCGCACTTAAAAACGCATATCAAACGCTGCTAAAATCTGCAAAAATTCAGATTACTATTGTCGGCAGCGTAGATATCGACTACATTGTGTCACGCGCTAAAGACTGTTTTGGCAGTATTAAGAGAGAATATAATCCGCCTGTTAAAGCGGTGTTCAAGCCGTTCCCTGATAAAGTTAAGGATGTCAGCGAAGCCATTGACGTTGAGCAGGGCAAACTCGTTCTCGGTTACAGAGTTAACTGCGAGGATAATTTTGTAGGCAGACCTGATGTTCGTCTTTTCTGCGACATCTTCGGCGGCGGACCTTACAGCAAACTCTTTGCAAATGTGCGTGAAAAAATGTCGCTTTGCTATTACTGCTCATCGCGTTTTGACCGCCGCAAGAGTTGCGTTTTAATTCAGTGCGGCTGTGAGGAAGAGAATATGGACAAGGCTGTAAGCGAGATACAGCACCAACTGGAAACCGTTGTTCAAGGCGAAATCGCAGAGGAATTTGACGCTGCAAAAATGGCTATATCAGATTTGATTATGTCAGTGCGTGACGATTCTCTCGCACTCTGTCATTGGTATTCATCACAGATTACGGATAACGAGATTTTGTCGCCTGAAGCGTCTGCTTCTCAAAACAGGGCGGTAACTGCTGAGCAGATTATCAGCAGTTCAAAACTTTTGAAACTTGATACTATTTTCAGGCTTGTGCCGACTAAGGAGGGCGAATAATGGCTGTTAAAGAGATTAAATCGTCCGTTCTCGGCGAAAAATATTTTGAAATTGACCATAAAAGCGGTCTGAAAATTTACGTTATGCCAAAGGAGAATTATTCCTCGGCATACGCAATTTTCGGCACAAAATACGGCTCGGTTGACACACGTTTCAAGCGTTCAGACAGCAAGAGTTTTACGGAAGTTCCTGAGGGCATTGCTCATTTCCTTGAACATAAACTCTTTGAGAGTGAAGAACTCGGCGCATTTGAGCGTTATGCTAAAACCGGCGCAAGTGCAAACGCCTATACCTCGTTTGATAAAACCTGTTATCTGTTCCAGTGCAGCGATAACTTCAAACAAAGTCTTGAAATTCTGATTGATTTTGTGCAGAATCCTTATTTTACCGCTGAAACCGTGCAGAAAGAGCAGGGGATTATTGCCCAGGAAATCAGGATGTATCTTGATTCACCCGGCTGGATGAGCACGTTTAATCTGCTTAAATGCTTTTATCACAAAAACCCTGTACGCATAGATATTGCAGGCACGGTTGACTCAATCGCACAGATTACCGATACACTGCTTTACGATTGTTACAATACGTTTTACAATCTCCACAATATGGCGCTTGCCGTTGTGGGCAACGTTACAGTTGACGATGTGCTTGAGGTGTGCGACAAATTCCTCAAAGACGCGCCGCCGCTTTCAATAGAGCGCTCATTTGACGATGAGCCGCGCGACATTGTATGTGATTATAAAGAACACAATCTTCCTGTATCAATTCCGACTTTCTCTTTCGGTTACAAGGAAGCGTGCGAAAAGGCGATTCCTACGTTTCGCGAGAACATTCTTACCGACGTTCTTATGGAAATCATTGCAGGACAAACCTCAACGCTTTACTCACGTCTTGTTGAGGACGGACTTGTTGACACTTCGTTTGGCGGCTCGTACTTTATCGGCAACGGATTTGAAACTGTTATTTTTGAGGGCGAGAGTCAAGACCCTGAAGCGGTTGCAAAAGCAATTAAAGAGGAGATTGCTTCGCTTAAAGCAAACAGAACGCTTGCCGAAACTCAGGCAAACGGAAACCTTGAATCAGTCTATAAATCTGTATATGATGCGTCTCTGGAAGGCTACAACAAAATGAAAGAGACTGTTGATACTCTCAATGCAGGGTGGACAGCGGCTCACGACGGCATCGTAAGTGAAATCAATATTACTGCAGGCGAAGCAGTCAAAGCTCCCGAAAACAGTTCGTCGGGTACGTTTGACGTGTCTTCAATAGTCAGCGCCGTTACTTCCGGCTCAGATATTTCAAAGCTTGTTTCGGGATTCTTTGCATCTGATATTGCAGGAATGAAGGTTCAGTATTTCCCGCTTGAAGTAAAATTCATGATAAACAAGGGCGACCTTGAAAAAGTTAAGCTCGGTCAGAGCGTAAACGTTGAATCCGCATCAGGAGAAATCCTTAAGGGCGAAGTAACTTATATAGCGGCTGTTGCAACCGCATCGTCAGGTCTTGACGTCGCATCGCTGCTCGGCGGCGCTTCGGGCGGCGCTTCAGGCGGAATAGAAACTGTTGTAAGCGTTAAGGAACCGGACAGCGGACTGATCATCGGTCTTGACGCCGATGTTTCAATAGACGTTGATACAAAGCAGGGCTGTCTCACCGTTCCGGTCGAGTCGATCCAGTATGACGAAAATACAGCTTATGTATTCGTTTATGATCCGCAGGAAAAAACGCTGCTCAGAAAAGACGTAACAACGGGTATTTTCAACGGCACTTATTATGAAATCACATCGGGCATCAGCGAAGGAGATATAATCGTCAGAACACCGACGGCTCAGATGGCTGAGGGCGACAAGGTCATTGCCCACAACGTCGATTAGTCCCGGAGGGCAATTATATGAGTATTTGGGAAAATATCAAGATTGCCGTCTTCAGTATACGGACGAACGCAATGCGCTCTATACTGACTATGCTGGGCATTATTATAGGCGTGGCTTCCGT
>ONXZ01000122.1 GCA_900321905.1 uncultured Eubacteriales bacterium | reverse complement strand
CGATTTTTACGAGATGTTTTTCAGTGCACTTACCGAAAACGAATAAATGTACAGGTTGATATTTCTGTGTATCTTGATTATAGGTGGTGAATATAAAAGCTCAGACGGAAGTTATAAAAAAATCCAAAATAAAAATAACCGTACATAAGCCGAATATTATAACAAAACAGGCGAGGGGATTTCGTGCAGAATCTCCTCGCCTGTTTAAAATCAGCTGCGATAATCGCCGTTTATCTTTACGTAATCGTATGTCAAATCACAGCCCCACGCTTTTGCGGAAACGTCGCCGCAGTTTAGCTCAATATTTACAAAAATTTCATCTTCGCTCAAGATTTCGGCAGCCTTTTCCTCCGAAAACGGCACTCCCGCACCGTTGCGGCATACGGCAACGCTGCCCTTTGCCGAGGCAATATCAACGCCAACGCCATTAATATCAAAATCGGCGTCCGCATAGCCTATGGCACAGAGAATACGTCCCCAGTTAGCGTCCTCGCCAAAGATTGCGCACTTCAGAAGATTTGAGCAAACAACGCTCTTTGCAACTGTTGTAGCGGTTTTTACATCAGGTGCTGTGCGGCAACTGCTAACAATGAGTTTTGTTGCACCTTCGCCGTCCTTTGCAAGCATTTTTGTGAGATTAGCCATAACCTCGCAGAGCGCGCTTTTGAAAATTTCATAATCTTCGCCCTCGCTGTTTATTTCCTCGTTGAGCGCAAGTCCGTTTGCCATAAGTACTACCATATCGTTAGTTGAGGTGTCGCCGTCAACAGAAAGGCAGTTGTAGGTGATTTGTACAATCTCACTCAATGCCTTTTGCAACATCTCGGCAGAGATAGCGCAGTCAGATGTAATAAAATTCAGCGTGGTCGCCATATTTGGGTGAATCATACCCGAGCCTTTTGCCATACCGCCTATTTTGCAGGTTGTGCCGCCGATTTTGAACTCAACGGCAAACTCTTTTTTTACTGTGTCAGTTGTCATTATAGCAGTTGCCGCTTCAAGGTTTTTGTTGTAACACAAACCTTTTGCAAGCACAGGCACCGCTGCTTCAATCGGCTCAATAGGCAGCACCTGACCGATAACGCCTGTTGACGCAACAATAACCTGCTCGCTTGGAATTCCAAGTTCATCTGCTACAAGGTCGCACATTTTTTGTGCTTTTTCAATTCCGTCAGCGTTGCAGGTGTTCGCGTTTTTAGAATTCGCAATAACAGCAATAGCCTTGCCGCCTGATTTTTCAAGATTAGCCTTAGTAACAATAAGAGGTGCGCCCTTGACTTTGTTCTGCGTGTAAACAGCCGCAGTGTTTGCAGGCACGTCAGATGTGAAAAGGCATATGTCGTTCTTGTGCTTTGTGTCAGGCGTGTCGTTTGCGGGGCGTTTAATACCGCAGTATGTCCCGCTTGCTTTGTATCCCTGAGCGGCGCAAATTCCGCCGTCAATATATTTAAAACCCAGTTTCATATTGTTATTCTCCTAAATTTAACCCTGTCGCTTCATCAATGCCAAGCGCAATGTTCATACACTGTATAGCCGCACCGCTTGCGCCTTTGCCGAGATTGTCAAAGCGCGAGGTTATGAGTATTCTGTCGTCGTTACCGTTTATCTCAATTTCCATATCATCGCGACCTGCAAAGTTATTTGAGCCAATCATATTTTCACTGTAGCCGAGTTCGCGAACTTTTACAAACGCTTCACCGTCATAGTGCTGTGCAAACATTTGCTGAAGGTCAGCCATTGACATTTTTTTATTGAGCATATCCGCAAACAGCGGAATTGAAACCACCATGCCCTGCGGATAGTCGCATATGTGCGGCGCAAAGAACGGAATTCTTGACAGACCGCTTATCGCCTTCATCTCTTTAAGATGTTTGTGCTGCTGAGTCAGCGCATACTGCCTTGGCGAGTCAAGTTCAGTGTCTCTCGTCTCGTCCTCATACTGTGCAATACCTTTTTTACCCGCGCCTGTATAACCGCTCATAGCGTAGCAGGTCAGGGGATAGTCGGCAGAAATAATGCCGTGCTTTACAAGCGGGTAAACAATCGAGTTAAATCCGCTTGCATAGCAACCCGGTACAGCAATTCTGCTACCGTGTTTAATGTTCTCTTTGAAACAACTGTCAAGTTCGGCAAAACCGTATGCCCAGCCGTCGCTCGTTCTGTGGGCGGTTGATGTGTCAATAATTTTTACATTATCGTTTTTCACAAGCGATACCGCTTCAATACTCGCTGCGTCAGGCAAACATAAAAACGTTATGTCCGATTCGTTAATCAACTTTGCGCGTTCTTTTGCGACTTTGCGCTTGTCGCTGTCTATTTTTAATAGTTCAATATCGCTTCGATTTTCAAAGCGTTCAAATATCTTCAGCCCCGTTGTGCCTTGTGAACCGTCAATGAATATTTTTGTCATTTGTATACATTACCTCGATTTATTTTAATTATATTATACGCAAATGATTATTTGTGTCAATACGTTTTGACGAAAATGTTATAAATATACAGAAATTATGTAAAAATATGCAATACTTTCGGTGAGAATTATACCATTTATGCACAATATATGTATTTATGCAATCCGTTTTAGCGTACACCTCCTTGACGCGACTGATTTATTCTCTAAGGTAAAAACTGTGCCTGAATAATAAATAAGGAGGATTAACTTGAACAATGAAATTATGATTGCACTTCTGGCACTTGTCGGTACGCTATCGGGTACATTTGGCGGTATACTCACGTCGTCAAAACTCACGGCTTACAGAATTCAGCAACTTGAACACAAGGTGGACACGCACAACAATTTCGCCGAGCGCATACCTATAATAGAGGAGAAAGTTAAGGTGCTGAATCACCGCATTGACGCTGTTGAACAGGAGAAGTTAAAACGATGAGATTTACTAAACAAACATTATACCGTGCCGCAAGAACATTCCTGCAGGCGGCGTTGTCATATATGGTAGTTAACATTGCTGCAGCCGATTTAATTCAGGATACCGATACTCTCAAAACAACGCTTATCGGTCTGTCGGTAGCGTCTGTTGCTGCGGGACTTGCGGCGGTTATGAATCTTGAACAGTAGAAAAGGGTGAGATTATGGCGAAAAAACTATTCTATTACAACCAGAATGATTACAGCAATTTAAGTTACAACAAACCTGACGGCACCAAAGCGACTGTCGCGTCGGGCGGCTGCGGAGTTGTGTCTGCGTGCATTGCGGTTAATACGCTTGCGCAAAAGACTGTGTTCACTGTCAAACAGATGCGCGACCTTGCAATTTCAAGCGGCGCAAGGGGATATGACGGCACGGACGAAACCACGCTCCTAAAAGCGATATGTAAAAAGAATTCGGCGTTTTCATACAAAACGACTAACAGCGTTGACGCGCTTGTCAAACACCTGAAAGGCGGCGGCGTAGCAATATGCAACCAGGGTAATGCTTACAATGTGTTTTCAACTTCGGGTCATTTTGTGTGTGCGTGGCGTATGGCCGGCAGTAATATTGAAGTCGCCGACCCGTCTATGTACAGCGGTAAGTACGACAAATCACCGCGCCCAAGCCGTATAGTTAAAAAGACGAGTACAGGCTGTGTGGTTACGCCTTCGATTATGTCAAAGGCTACACAGGACAGAAGTCCGGCATATTTTTTGATTTCGTACAAAAAGCCTGCGGCTAAAAAGTACTTTACTCCAAACGCAACGGTCAAATCAAACTGCACAGTTTATGCAGATAACAAACTCACAGCAAAGGTTGGCTCTGTTACAAAGGGTGAAAAAGTCTGTGTCCGTTTTAAGGGCAAAGTGCTTGCGATAATCCAGTATAATATAACAGGCGGCTACAAGGTCGGGCTTGTAAAAGTCAGCAATCTTAAAATGTTATAAAACAAAAAGCACCACAGTAATCTGTGGTGCTTTTTGGAGCTGATAGGCGGACTTGAACCGCCGACCTCATCCTTACCAAGGATGCGCACTACCGCCTGTGCTATATCAGCATAAAAAAATGGCGACCCGGAACGGGCTCGAACCGTCGACCTCCAGCGTGACAGGCTGGCGTTCTAACCAACTGAACTACCGGGCCACTTTTAGTGCGCTTATGTATTATAACTAAACAAAGCGGAATTGTCAAGATTTTTATTGAAAAAGATTGTCGCTTTGTTTATAATGTTTTTGAGGTGCAAATATGAAAGATTTACATATTCACATTGAACGCGGCGACTACAATAAAAAATGGATTGACCGTTTTGTATCGCAGGCGGTAAAAATGAATATTGATGAGATTAATCTGCTTGAACATACAATCAGAATTCGTGACTTTCACCCTGCGTTTAAAGAGGCAAGGGAGTATAACCTCTATCAAAAACGCTGGTTTGACGGCAAGGAAAAGCAGGCGCATTCGCTTGATGAATACAAAGCGCTTGTTACAGAAATCCGTGCTGCCGATTATCCGATAAAGGTGAACTTCGGCCTTGAAGTCTGCTGGTTTGAACAGCACGAGGATTTTTTGCGCGATATGCTGTCTGACGGATTTTTCGACTATGTTCTCGGCTCAGTGCATTGGATTGACAACTGGACTTTCAATCAGCGCAAATACCAGTGGCGCGGCAGAGATGTGAATGAGATTTACCGCCGCTACTTTGAGATGTCCGAAACACTGATTGAAAGCGATATTTTTGATATTATCGCACACCCTGATTTGGTGCGCTGTCACGGCATATATCCCGACTACGATTTAGCAGATACTTACAGGTCGCTCTGCCGCAAAGCAAATGCACATAGCGTTGCGATAGAGATGAACACCTCAAAAGGCAACGGAATTAATCCTCAGTTTTTGCAAATTGCAAAAGAGGAAAAAGTGACCTTCACACTCGGTTCAGACGCCCACAGACCTGAGGATGTCGGCAGGGGAATAATAGATGTATATAATATAGTGAATAGCAGTGTGTAGTGGAAAGATTCGCCCGACTCGCTTTTGCGCTCGTCGGCACGCACGCGGGCA
>ONXZ01000100.1:689-6317 GCA_900321905.1 uncultured Eubacteriales bacterium | reverse complement strand
GTGCCTACAAGGCTCATATCGCCTTTAAGTACGTTGAAGAACTGCGGCAGTTCGTCAATGCTGTATTTTCGCAGAATTCTGCCGACTTTTGTAATGCGCGGGTCGTCCTCCATTTTGAACATAAGCCCGTCCATTTTATTGTCGCCTTCAAGTTCGGCTTTGCGTTCCTCTGCGTCAACATACATTGAGCGGATTTTATAAATATTGAACGGTCTGCCGCTTTTGCCCACGCGCTCCTGCTTGAAAATCAGCGGGCCGGGTGAATCCTTTTTCAGCGGATAAGCGACTATCGCCATCGCAATCAATGCAATTATGCAACCGATGAGCGACGCAAAAATATCGAATATACGCTTGATTACCAGCAACGACGGATTATGCTGCGACGCGGCAAACGTTGCAAGCGGATATCCTGCATAAACACGGCAACTGATGTTGTCAAATTTGCTCTCGTCAATCATTCTGTGCAGGCGCGGCAGGTTAAGGTGAACCACTATGCCCATATCCTCAAGTTCCTCGATAAGAGGCTGAATCTCGGTACTGTCATCGTAGTTGATGTTGATAAACACCTCGTCAAGCGGAGCGGAGCGAATCCAGTCGATAAAACTTTCGTCAGTCGAAATTACAGGGATATCGCAGATGTTTTTCGGAAACTCTGCACGCTCTGCAACGGCGGCTCCGCCTGATTTTGCAGGCACAAGCGCGTTTGCAAACACATTGTCGGCAAGCACAATGCCCGATACTTTGAGCGTCCAGTCGTTTTTGATATCTCTTACAAATTCTTCTGCAATATCGCTTGTAGTGATAATTCCTACAATCGATGCGGTTTTGCTGTGGGTAAAAAAGCCTGTTATCCAGCGCTTTAAAAAGTACCTTTCAGGGAACAGCAGCAACACATAAAACAAAAAACTTGCAAGCAGCATATACCTTGACTCGAGTATCTGGCTTTTGAGGAGAACCAGAAAAGTCAAAAACATCAGATACGTCAGCGTTGCGTTTCGCGTTAGCGAAATAATCTCATGCGAGCGGTTGCGCTGTTTGATATCAAGGCGTGAGTAAAAACCTGAAAATACTATTCCGTAAGCGACAAACATTACGAAGTAGTACTGTATCCACACGTGTGCGGGGTAATCTGCAATTTTGAATATTATGTAGTGAAACACGGTGTAAGCCACCGCGTTTGCAATTACAAGGCAGGCAAGGTCCGAAAAGAATTCTGTCCAGAACTGTACCCTTCCCTTTTTATTCATTTAATCACCTTTTGGTTAGTATTTGTAATTATAATTATAATTATAGTCGTAGTTATAGTTATAATTGTATCTGCGGTAATAAGAGTAATATTTTTTCTTATCACTGCTTACGTCGTTTAGCACAAAGCCAAGCACGTTTGCGTTGATTTGCTCAAGAGTTGACACGGTAGTTTTAACATCGTTGATGTTTGTTGTGTCGGTTTTGACAATCAGCACATAGCCTGTTACCTTTTGCGCAAAGAGCGTTGAGTCGGTAACAATATTTGTAGGCGGCGTGTCAATGAACACGCAGTCGTAATGTTCTTTAACAAAACTCAAAAGTTTGTCCATACGGCTTGAGGACAGCAGTTCCGCAGGGTTTGGCGGAATTTTGCCGGCTGTGAGTATGGACAGATTTTCAAACTGGGTTTTTGACACCGAAATGCTGTCAGTAAGCCCTGCAAGAATTTCCGACAGTCCGTTTTTAACAGGGATAGAGAACATTCTGTGCATTGTGGGGTTACGCATATCAGAGTCGATAATAAGCGTTTTTTTGCCCATCTGCGCAAAACTTATCGCAAGGTTAATTGTGTTAATCGTTTTACCGTTGTTTGCAGTAGGACTTGTGATAACAAACACGGGGCATTTTTCGCCCTGCTGGATAAACATCAGGTTTGTGCGTATGGAGTTATATGCTTCTTTAACCTGGAATGATGAATCTGCGCTCAGAATCTTAGTGGGGTCTGCGCGGTTAAAGCCGTTATTTTCAGCAAGTTTTCTGCGCCTGTTTCTTTTACTCATCTGAAGCATCTCCTTTCGCGTTTTGTATACTCTTCAGCAGCGAGTCGCTCGGTTTCGGAACAGCAACTTCGTGTTGTGTATCCTCTTTGCTGCCGTACTTGTTTGGGTCGGACGAACTTGTAAGTCTCGGAATTGTGCCAAGCACAGGAATTTCAAATTCGCTTTCAAGGTCCTTAGCCTCTGTGATAGAGGTGTCGAAAATTTCATAAACAAAGAATGCGGCGAACGATACCACAAACCCTGCAAGCAAACCGAACAAAATATTCCTCTTCAAATTCGGCGACGACGGTTTTTGCGGCACTTTTGCGTAGTCAATTACCTTAATACCGCCGCCCTCTACGATTTTAACAATCTCATCAGGTGCAATCCGTGCAACCGCGTTTGCAATTTTTTCCGCAGTGGACGCGTCAGGGTGGGTGACCGTTACGGTAAACGCCTGAATGCCCTCAACAGCGCCTGCGGAGATTGAATCTTTAATCTCTTTTGCCGAGTTGAGTTGCAGTTCCTTTGCAACCTTGTCAATCACATTATCGCTCTTAATGATGTAAACGTAAAGTTCCGCAAGTTTTTCACCCGCGTCAATTTCAGACACATTTACGTTTGACGATGTGCTTGCGGTATCAGTAGTGCTTTTTGCGTAAAACTTAACCGTTGCGGTATATGTGGGCGTGATAAAAAGTTGCGTAAACGCGCCCGACAGCACGCCCGCAAGTATTGTGATGAGTATAATGTATATAAACTTGTTCCTCATCATATAAAAGATTTTTCTCAAATCTATTTCAATTTCTCTGCTTTCGTTCATTTTAAACCTCCTATTTAACAGGCATAGAGATACATAATGTATTATAGCAACTATAAACTTTAAAGTCAATTAATAATTATTAAATATAATATATAAAATAATGGCAACTGTAAAACAGTTACCATTGGCGAACATAGCAAAAAAATAATCCCAGGCTTTAAGCCGGGGATTATTCGATTATTTTGCAATATCAGATGTTCTGCTTTCACGGATGATGTTAACCTTAATTTGACCCGGATAATCCATCTCGTCCTCAATGCGCTTAACAATTTCGCGTGCAACAAGCGGCATCTTTTTGTCATCAATAACTTCAGGCTTAACCATAACGCGAACTTCACGTCCTGCCTGGATAGCGTACGCTTTTTCAACGCCCTCAAAACTTGTTGAGATTTCCTCAAGTTGCTGAAGTCGCTTGATATAGTTTTCAATATTCTCACGTCTTGCGCCGGGTCTTGCAGCGGAAACTGCGTCAGCCGCCTGCACAAGCGCTGCAACAACAGTCTTGCACTCAACGTCGCCGTGGTGCGCCTGAATTGCGTGAACGATAGCCTCGTTCTCCTTGTACTTGCGTGCATATTCAACACCAAGTGCAATGTGTCCGCCTTCCATCTCGTGGTCGATAGCCTTACCGATATCGTGCAGCAGACCTGCGCGTCTTGCCTGCTTTTCGTCAACGCCGAGTTCAGCAGCCATAAGACCTGCGATATACGATACTTCAAGCGAGTGCTTGAGTACGCTCTGACCGTAGGATGTGCGGTATTTGAGTTTGCCGAGCAGTTTGACAAGTTCAGGGTGGATAGAGCCGCAGTTTGCACTGATAACAGCCTTTTCGCCCTCTGCCTTAATAGTCTGCTCAACCTCTTTTTTTGATTTTTCGTACATTTCCTCAATTCTGGTCGGGTGAATTCTGCCGTCCTGAATGAGTTTTTCAAGCGTCAGTCTTGCGATTTCACGCCTTACGGGGTCAAATGCGCTGACAGTAATTGCCTCAGGCGTGTCGTCAATAATAAGTTCCGCGCCTGTAATCTGTTCGATAGAGCGGATGTTACGTCCCTCTCTGCCGATGATACGTCCCTTCATATCGTCTGAAGGGAGCGAAACAACGTAAACGGTTGTTTCTGCTGTGTGGTCAGCCGCACAGCGCTGAATAGCGGTGCCGATGATTTCCCTCGCCAGAACATCGCTCTGGTCGCGAATCATCTGCTCGTACTCAAGAATACGCTTGCTCTTTTCAACGTCAAGTTCCGCCTCAAGCGACTGCATTAACTGCTTTTTAGCCTCCTCTTGCGACAGACCTGATATTCTTTCAAGCATATCAAACTGGCTTTTCTTGATGCCATCGATTTCAAGTAGTTTTTCATCAACTTGCTTTAGTTTTTCGCTTAAATGTTCACTTTTTGATTCAAGATTATCAGCGCGCTTGTCAAGGTATTCTTCACGCTGATTGAGTCTTTTTTCCTGGCGCTGAACTTCATTTCGTCTTTCACGAATTTCTTTGTCCGCGTCAGAACGGAGTTTGTGTACTTCGTCCCTGGCTTCAAGGAGTCGGGACTTTTTAGTTTTCTCCGCTTCGGATAAAGCGTCGTTAATAATTTGCGTAGCCTTGTTTTTTGCGTTTTCAGTGTCTTTTTCAATCTTCTTATTCTGCAGCATCATACCTGCCAGCAGACCGAGCGCGCAAAATACAACTGCACAAACAACTGCAATAATAATTGCGATAGTAATACTCATCATCAATAGCACCTCCTTCTGTTTAGATTTTTCAACATTTTCGATTAAAATTTCATCAGAAAAGGTACAGTTTTATGCGATTTCAAGTTCCGTATACGGTGATTTATGCAAACACAAATACGCACGCATATAGAATTTCTTAAATATATTACAACAATATCTTGTATTTGTCAAGGAATTCCGCGGACATACATCAACATATTTACAATTTGATAACATTTTTGTTGCAGTATAAAAATGAAAAAATATGTTGACTTTAACGCTTTTATGTGCTAAACTGTGTTTTGCAATCAAAAATTAATAATTTAAAGGAGATTTACAAATGAAAAAAATTGTAAAAAGATTACTGGCAGCTTGTCTTGCTGTAGCTCTTGTGGCTGCTGTATTTGCAGGATGCAGCAACGGTAAAAACAGCGGTGCTGCAACAATCGGTCTTTTCTACTGTTCGGCAGAGCCTAACTCAAAGTATCAGGTAGAAAAAATCAGCGAAGAGTTGTCTAAACTCGGTTACGAAACAAAAGAGTATTCTTTTGCTGACTCAAACGACCTTGCAACAGTTCTTAATACAGCTGTTTCGGAATGTAAAGCACTTTATGTTCCCACAGACAACACCTGTGCAAGCAACGCAGAACTTATCAACAACACCTGCGAGCCTAAAGGTATTCCTGTAATCGCAGGCGAAGAGGGCATTTGCGAAGGTTGCGGCGTAGCTACTCTTTCTATTTCTTACTATGACCTCGGTGTTGTTACAGGTATCGTGCGTTCGGCCTGGGACAAGAACAGAGAGCGTATGGAGAGAAACAGAACGGCAGGGTACTGGATACTTCGTATCTTAAACCGCATCGCTGTTATCTACATCACCATTATTCGTGGTACACCTACTGTCGTACAGCTCATGCTGTGCTACTTCGCAATCTTCGCCTCTGCACGTAATGGTCTGCCGGTTGCAATGCTTGCATTCGGCCTGAACTCCGGTGCATATGTTGCCGAGATCATCCGTGGTGGTATCATGTCCATGGATGACGGCCAGTTCGAAGCAGGACGTTCCCTGGGCTTCAATTATCCCCA
>ONXZ01000100.1:0-633 GCA_900321905.1 uncultured Eubacteriales bacterium | reverse complement strand
TCTCTTCAAGGAGACTTCCATCGCAGGTTACGTTGGTATCCGTGATCTTACCAAGGCTGGAGACATCATCCGTGCGGCGACCTATCTCGCACTGCCTCCCCTTCTTGCTACCGCGGCAATCTATCTCGCAATCGTTATGCTTCTGACCGCAGTTGAAACCAGATTCGAAAGGAGTCTTCGTAAGAATGAGCTATGATCCACTTATTTCCGTCAGAAATCTAGAGAAACATTACGGAGACGGTGCCATTCATGCACTTGACGGAGTCTCCCTCGACATCAAGAGCGGTGAAGTAGTGGTCATCATCGGACCTTCCGGATCCGGTAAGTCCACTCTGCTTCGTTCCCTCAATCTTCTCGAACTTCCAACCAGTGGAACCATCACAGTTGATGGCATTGAGATCACCGATCCCAAGGTCGATATCGACAAGCACAGACAGAAGATGGGAATGGTTTTCCAGCACTTCAACCTCTTCCCTAACATGACCATTCTTCGCAATATGACCATCGCCCCCACCAAGCTGCTCGGCAAGTCCGAAGCAGATGCAGAGGCACAGGCCCGTGAACTCTTAGAGCGTGTCAACCTGGCAGATCGTGCGGAGAATTATCCCAACCAGCTCTCTGGTGGACAGCAGC
>ONXZ01000112.1 GCA_900321905.1 uncultured Eubacteriales bacterium | reverse complement strand
AACGGACTTGCAATCAAAATGACTGCGGACTACAACGGCGTCGCAGATGAATTTGAAAAAAGAGGTATAGCCGTTCACATATACAGCATTGAAGGTGGCAAAATCAGGCTTGCGCTGATTCCGTCCGCGCTTGAGGGCGAAAACATACCGCAGGCGGTGAAGATAATCAAGGCAATTCTGGACGAAAACAGCGATTAGCGCCAACTTATAGTACCGTTTTCGGGACAGTAGCGCCGCAAGGTATTGAACAGACGTTT
The DNA here is from genome assembly GCA_900321905.1 of uncultured Eubacteriales bacterium. Taxonomy (GTDB): domain Bacteria; phylum Bacillota; class Clostridia; order Oscillospirales; family Acutalibacteraceae; genus Eubacterium_R. Next base: position 4,981 of record ONXZ01000112.1, on the reverse strand, counting down.
CACTTGAGTTAAACTGTGATTGTAACAAAAATACAGTTAATTCAAGGAGGAATAAATATGAAAAGAATAGTTAAAGGTTTTGTACTTTCTGTGCTTTCACTCGCTGTAGGATATGCGGCAATTTCGCTGCCGTTCAGACTCTTTGACTCGATGGGCAGCAGTATTATGCAAAAAGTATTTATCGGCGAACTGCTGATATACCTTGCGGTAGGTATGGTGTTTCTGGTATTTCAGCAGAGGAAAAAGGAAGCGCGTGTCAAATCCGAACAGCGCCATATCGAAAGACGAGAAAAAATAGAACGCGTCAAAACCGACTGGTACGACGTCGCTGCATAAAAGAACTGCCCTGCAGACTGACAATCTGCAGGGCAGTTCTTTATATAATATGAATTATTGTTATATAAACCGCCGCCGGAAGAAGGAACAATTATATATGTCAGCGGCGGTGGTTATCATCGCTTAAAATCCCCCAGCGATGGTTAACCCTGTTTATGCGGCTTTGCTGATTTGGTCTACTCTTCTGCGGATATTTCTGATTTCCTGTTCTCTCTTACTTTTACGGGTTTTTGCTTTGTTGTTGAATTTCGTTTTCATTTTTCTTCTCCTTAATATGTAGTTGGGTTTTAACCCCTTCATATATTAGTATCCAAAAATCGAAAATGTGACATAAAAATTTTGAAAAAAATAAAAAAATTTGGGGAGGGCGTTTGCCCTCCCGAATATCTTGCGTTATTTAGTTTTAACAGCCTTTGCCTTGCTCCAGGAAGAATAGTATCTTGTCTTGCCGACAGTCTTGTAGGTGCGGACTCTGACGTAATATTTTTTGTTACCTGCAACTTTTGCAATTTTCCTGGAAGCGGTCTTTGCGCTGCCGACTGTCACAGTTTTAGCGCCCTTGAAGTTGCTGCGCACGCAGTACTGCACCTGGTAGCCCGTAACCTGTGCGGTCTGCTTGCTCCACTTTGCAGTAAATGACTTTTTGCCCGCAACAAGTTTGGTAATATAAGTTGCCTTTGGATAAATCCTGAACGTGCGTTTAACTGTGCCTGTGTAACTGTTTTTGAACTTGATTGTTACCGTATAAGCGCCGACGTTCTTCCTTGCTCCTGAATATGAGGCGGTGTAGTTTGAACTTGAAACAGTTTTGCCTGCTTTGGTTTTGACAATGACATTTGGTTTTTTAGCGCTGCCGTCATAAGTATAGGAGGTTCTGGCAAGGCTTACCTTCAGTGTTGACGCACTGACAGGCGACGGTTTTGCGGCAGCCTTGACGATTTTAAACTTGAGGTTTTTGACTCTGCCGTTGTAGGCGCCGATACCGTTAACAACGGTATATGCCGTGCCGACGTTAATGTTGTTTTTGTATGTGAAGTAGAAATCCATACCGTTATACATTCTGTTGCCGTTTACGTCGTAAATTGCAACCTCGGGGCAAACAGGTTTGCCTGTGTACTTCTGGTCGGGAATTCTTGAATATGCGATTGTAGGAATCTTCTTCCTGCTTGCAAACTTATATGAAGCCGACTGATAAGGGCAGATAAGAGTGACGTTATTACTGTTTTCAAACGCGTCGTCTGCAATTTCCTCAACGTTTTCTTCAACGTCAAAACTGTCGAGTTTTATGCAGTTTGCAAACGCTTTTGACTTTACGGACTTAACCGACTCAGGCACAACAACGGTCTGAATGTTTGTGCCTGCAAAAGCGCTGCTTTCAATCTGTTCAAGTTGTGCGTCGTCGCTGAATTCAACAGATTCAAGGTTCGGGCAGTTTTCAAACGCGCTGTTGCCGATAACCTTTACGTTTTTTGACACAACAACGGTTTTGAGGTACTCGTTTTTGAAAGCGTCGTCAGAGATAACGTTGACCGTATCAGGCACGACAAAGGTATCGTCGGTGAGATTCGGCGAATAACTAACGAGTGTTCTGCCACCGTTAGTGTAGACAATCTCGTCAGCCTTGATAACGTTTGACTTATAGTTATAACCGCAGGTCTTGCAGGTGTAAAGGGTGTAGCCTTTTTCGTCTGCTGTCGGCGGCACAACAGTTTCCTCATAGTCATGATTCTCCGTACCGTCAGTGCAAAGGCAAACGAAGTCCGAACCATACTGTGCAGCATATTCCTGTGCGGTTGAATTGTAATAACCTTTTATTACACGCGGTTTCAAACCGAAATAAGTATTGTATCCCGGGAATACAAAATCCGGATTTAACACGGTAAGTTCATCAAGTCTTGAATTTAACACGGCATTATCTATTGTTTCAAGAGTTCTTGGCAGCGTAATATATCTCAAGCCCGAATACAAAAATGCTTGCTGCCCGATTGTTTGAATTGTGTCAGGTAGTCCAAACGTTTCAAGGGAAGTACAATTTTTAAACGAGTAGTCACCGATTGAAAGTAAGGATTAGGAACTTGTTACTTCTTTAAGCGATGTACAGCCCTCAAACGCACCTTCACCGATTGAAAGTAAGGATTCGGATTTTGTTACTTCTTTAAGAGATGTACAGCCAGAAAACGCATAATCATCAATATATTCAAGCGCTTCAGACAATACAACCTTTTCAATATCCTGATTGTTGTAAAAAGCATATTTAGCAATACGCTTGGTATTATTATTAATTGTGTATGTTTGCTTTGAACTCGGAAAATGTACAAGTGTTTTGTAATCGCTTGTGTAAAGAACATTAGAGGAAGAAACATAACATTCGTTCTCTGGGTCAACCTTAATTGTTGTAAGCTTTGGACAGTTAATAAATGGGTTGCCCGAAATCGAATTAACAGCTTTTGGTATGAACACCTCGCTAAGTTCCTTGCAACCAGAGAAACAGCCGTAAGGTATTATAGTTACTTTTTCAGGAATTTCAACATACTTTAGCGATTGGCAAGATGAAAACGCACCACTAATTATGCTTGTAACTTTTGAACCAAACTCAATATATTTTGCGTATACATTACCGGAAAATGCCCCGTTTCCAATAGTAACAACACTTTCGGGAAGTGCAACTACACTACCGCTTTTTGCAGCAGGATATTTAATAAGCCTATCCATATGTTTACTGTAAAGAACTCCGTCAACAGAGCAATAATTGGTATTATCTTCCGATACATATATCGCTTCCAAACTGGACTCGGAACCATTACCAAATATTTGCGGTTCAATCCAAAACGACTTACCGAAAGTAATAGTTTTAAGCGAAGAAATTCTAAAATTTCCGTTGTAATAAAACGAATTATTAATCCCGTCTGCATATACAAGGTTTTCAATATCATCTTTGTTTACAGTGCTCGGAATAGTCCAAGACGGGATACTACCCTCACCGGTAAACGTGAGTGTTTTTGTAGCGGCGTCGAAACTCCAACTGATATTTTCATCAACCTGACCTGACGCGTCGCCTTCCTCCGCAAAGGCTATTAAGCCCGACAGGGGCGTCGAACTTAACAGTATAAGCAGGGAGAGTAATATAGATATTGTTCTTTTCATTTGTTTATCCTCCTTCTATTGTGCGATGTAGAGCGGCACGGTTTCCGCGGCGCCGCGGTAGCCGACAGCAACCAAAATGCACTGTTTGCCGTTATCATCTGTTGTTTGTGTGTATTTTACTGTCATATCTTTAAATGCGATTTCGGTTTTAACATCGCTTTCGTCGTAAGCATAGTAGGTGCAGCGTGACATAAGGTCTTTAGCCTCGGCAAGGTCTTTTACATTTTCGTCCTCGTCGTCGGGGAAAATGACCTCTATACCGAATATTTCAGCCTCGCCCTGCGATGTGGGTGCTGCTGCGCTTTCGTCCGAAGTGTGCCACAGGCTGTCAACCGCCTGGTTTAAGAACGATTTAACGCTGTTTGCAACGCCCGGGAACACCTGCAGCGACACCGTGGAGATTACTGCGACTACCGCCGCTATAACCAATACTTTGCGAAATCTGATTACTTTGTGCGTTGTGGTTGTTTGCTCGGTTTGTTCTTTTGCTTTGGCGAAGTTTATGACCTTTTCGCTGTTTGACTCATCATCAGTAATGGCAGCGAAGTCACCTTCGTCAATCGCTGATAGAATCCTAACACAATCATCTATCAGCGATGTGTCCATATCTTCATCAGACTTTTCAAGTTCTTTATCTATCGCGCTGTTAAGGTACTCTACAAGTTCATTAACAAACTTTTCGTCTGACAAAAATTCGCTTAAAATGCTTTTATCCATTTTTAATGACATAGCAGTTAGCCTCCCTTCCTGTAATTATCAAGAGCAGGAACAACAAGTTCTTTTATCTTTGTGCGAGTTCTGGATACCCTTTTGGCGACTGTGTTAGGCTTGAGTTCAAGCAGTTCGCCGATTTCCTCAAGGGATTTGCGCTCCTGATATTTCATACGGTAAAGTTGTTGTTCGTCCTCGCTCAACTGTTTAATTAACATTCTTGCAAGTTCGTCGTAGTCGTAATAAATCGACTCTTCAAGTTCAATGGCTTGCCTCGGATCGGGGATTTCCTCAGCAACTTCAAGATTTGCGGTGCGCATATCGCGGCGGACGTAATCTGTGTATTCCGCTTTGCAAATGTTATCCGCAACCCTGTAAAGGTATGCTTTAACTTTGATTATGTATTCGCCTTCCAAAAGTTGATTGTAGTAGAACATAAAAGTTTTTTGCATACAGTCCTCCGCCATATCGCGACACTCTCGCAGTCGCGTGCGGCAAAAGCCAAGTATTAACTCGTTATATTCTTCATACGCCTGGGTCATCATTTGGTCGGCAGTTTCTTTAGAAATTGCCATTTGATATTCCTCCTTCTCAATACCCTTCATTAGGTAGTAGCAGAAAATCGAAAATGTGACATAATTTTTTTAATTATATCATATTTTTTTGCCGCAGCACAATATAATAGGTAAATAAAGTGATTTGTCAAACTAAGTGCAACACTTAGAGAGTTCAAAGTCCCATAATTCCTGGGCAGAATGAAAATTTAAAACTTTACGAGGTCTGGCGTTAA
>ONXZ01000099.1 GCA_900321905.1 uncultured Eubacteriales bacterium | reverse complement strand
TTGTAGCAGTCGCTCATCAGCACCCATTCCTGATTGGAATGGTCAAGGAAAGCCATATTGCCGTAAATTGCGTCAATACGGTTGCCCCACATAGTTGTGTTGCTGTGCGAGTACGGCGGCAGGAGGTAGAGTCCGTCAGTCTTGCGTGACAAATCCCACGGCTTACCTGTGCCTACGTGGTCCATAAGCGAGTTGAAGTTTGAGTTTGTAACAACGCCGACATTTGAAATCTGGCTTTCAACCATATTTGAAAGCGGGAAGTCAATCAGGCGGTAACGCGAACAAAACGGAACCGAACCCATTGTTCTCATATTGGTCAGCGACTCAAGCGCTTCCTCATGAATATTTGCAAAAATTAAACCAAGAACTTTCTTTCCGTTCATATTCTTATACCTCCTCTCCTGATGCTATCATTTCTTTGGGAGCAATTTTTTTGCCCTCTGTGATTGTTGCGTTTGAACCGATTACTGCAATGCCCCAGTCCTCGCTGTTTTCAAGTTGTTCAGGGATTTCGCCAACCTGCGCTCCCTTTTCAATAACAGCATTTTCCGCAACGATTGAGTAGTAAACCTTTGCGCCTTCTTTAACGACTGCGCCCGGCATAATCACCGAATACTTAACCTCTGCACCCTTTTCAATAACAACGTCAGGGGATACAACAGAGTAGTCAACCAAACCGTCAATCTCGCAGCCTTCACCGATTGATGAGTTCTCAATTTCAGCGTCATCGCCAATGTAACTCGGCGGTGAAATCGGATTACGCGAATATACCTTCCAAGTCTTGTCAGACAAATCGAGGTCAACGTTAGGATTGATGATATCAAGGTTTGCTTCCCAGAGCGAGTCAATAGTTCCAACGTCTTTCCAGTAACCCTTGAACGGGAATGCGAACATTCTCTGGTCGTCTGCGAGCATTGAAGGAATGATGTTTTTACCAAAGTCGTTTGATGACTCAGGATTAGCCTCGTCCTCAGTGAGATATTTGCGGAGTTTGTCCCAGGAGAAAACATACACGCCCATTGAAGCCTTGTTTGACTTCGGCTCAGCAGGTTTCTCTGCAAACTCGTAAATCTTGTTGTTTTCGTCTGTCGCAAGGATACCGAAACGCGAAGCCTCCTCCCACGGAACTTCAAGCACTGCGATTGTGCAGTCGGCGTTGTTCTTTTTGTGGAAGTCAATCATCTTTGCGTAGTTCATCTTGTAAATATGGTCGCCTGAAAGTATAACAACATACTCAGGGTCATATTTTTCAATGAACGCAATGTTCTGATAAATTGCGTTAGCGGTGCCCTTGTACCACTCTGCGCCGCCGATAGCCTCGTAAGGCGAAAGAACGTGAACACCGCCGTTGATTCTGTCAAGGTCCCACGGCTGTCCGTTGCCAAGGTAATCGTTAAGCACAAGCGGCTGATACTGTGTAAGCACGCCTACTGTGTAGATACCGCTGTTAACGCAGTTCGACAGCGGAAAGTCGATAATACGGTAATTGCCGCCGTACGGAACTGCAGGCTTTGCAATGCTCTTTGTAAGAACGCCCAGACGGCTGCCTTGTCCGCCTGCAAGGAGCATTGCTACAACATCTGTTTTGTGTTTCATACTTTTTATGCCTCCAAAAGATTATGATTTCTTTTTTGTTTTTGAATTTGTTTTTGCTTTTGCTTTCGGTTTTTCCTCAACCTTTTTTAAGTACATAGCCGACAGACCGTGCAGTTTGAGGTCGATATGCTGGTCAAAACCGTGTATCGCATCTTTAACCGTTTTATATGTGCCGTCAAGCCTTGGCTTGTCGCCGCCAAACTTTTCAAGCGAGGTGTCAAGCACAACCTTGTACTTGCCTGCTTCAGGTACACCGATTTTGTAACTGTCAAAACTGTTAGGAGTCCAGTTGAACACCGCGATAATATCATCGCCGTTTTTGTTAATACGTCTGAATGCGATAACGCTGTTGCAGTTATCTTCGCTGCTAATCCACTGGAAACCGTCCCAGCCGTAGTCAATCTCCCACAGTTCGCTGTGGTTTTTGTAGAACTTGTTGAGTTCTTTTGTGAAGTCCTTGAGTTTTGCGTGCTTTTCATAATCAAGCAGCACCCAGTCAAGACCTTGCTTGTAGTTCCACTCAATAAACTGACCGAACTCGCTGCCCATAAACAGCAGTTTTTTGCCGGGGTGAGCAAACATATATGCAAGGAACAGGCGCATACCGTCAAACTTCATATCGTAGTCGCCGGGCATCTTGTTGAGCAGGCTTGCCTTGCCGTGTACAACCTCATCGTGGCTAATTGGCAGCACAAAGTTCTCCGAAAAAGCGTAGAAGAAACTGAACGTAATGCAATTGTGGTTGCCTTTTCTGAACAGCGGGTCCATCGAGGTGTAGCGGAGCATATCGTTCATCCAGCCCATATTCCACTTGAAGTTAAAGCCAAGACCGCCGATATCCGTAGGCATAGTAATCATAGGCCACGCTGTTGATTCCTCGGCAATCATCATAACGCCGGGTTGTTCCCTGAACATCGCTGTGTTGAGTTTCTGGAAGAATTCAACAGCCTCAAGATTTTCACGTCCGCCGTTCTTGTTCGGCGACCACTGTCCGTTTTCACGTCCGTAGTCAAGGTAGAGCATTGAAGCAACTGCGTCAACGCGAAGTCCGTCAAAGTGGAACTTCTCAACCCAGAACATTGCGGACGAAATCAGGAAGGACTGCACCTCTTTTTTAGCGTAGTCAAATACGCGTGTGCCCCATTCCTTATGCTCGCCTTTTTTGAGGTCGCTGTACTCATAGCAGCACTGTCCGTCAAATTCGTACAAACCGTGTGCGTCTTTAGGGAAGTGGGCAGGTACCCAGTCGAGGATAACGCCGATTCCCGCCTTGTGACACTCGTCAATAAAGTACATCAAATCCTCAGGCACGCCGTAGCGTGATGTAGCGGCAAAGTAGCCTGTAACCTGATATCCCCACGAGCCGTCAAACGGATACTCTGTAATCGGCAGCATTTCGATGAAGTGGAGTTCATAAATGTTGACAGGCTTTTCAAGAATATTTGATTTGCTCTTGTCATCCTGCCACTTTTTGTCGTGCCATTTGTAGTCGGACAGTTCGTACACCTTTGAGCCGGTTGCAGGTCGTGTTTCCTGATGAACTGCATAAGGGTCGGCTTTCATCAGCGTTCTGCCGTCTTTAGCCTTTATAGCATATTTGTAGCAGTCGTAGATATTTACATTTTCAATAATCGCTTCCCAGATTCCGGGTGCGGCAGGCAAACAGCGGTGAGCGTTTTCGTCCCAGCCGTTAAAGTCACCGACAACGCTGACTGCCTCAGCATTCGGCGCCCATACTCTGAAAGCGTAGGTGTTCTCTTTTATTTTATGAACACCAAAGAATTCATATGCCTTGTAATTAGTTCCGTCATGGAAAAGATATACAGGCAACTGATATTCGTCTTTGATTTGAGCCATAGCATTTCTCCTTATTTACTTATCAGCAGAAAAAGTAGAATACACTTTTTCATACAAAGATACTATTATATTTTTATAATAACAGATAAGGCACAGCAATTCAAGTCCTTTTTGGTTATTTTGTTACAAGAATTTTTGTATTTTTTTCTAAAGTTGTGCAAAATTACATAAAAACGCTCGTTTTTTTGTGCCAGATTAACAAAAGCAAAATTATTTTGCAAATAATTCACATTTACTTAATTTTGTATCTATTTACTATTGATAGGATAAGTCGATGGTGCTATAATATATAATATTATTTTAATGCGGAGAACAGGTATGAAATTTACAAAAATGCACGGTTGCGGCAACGACTATGTTTACTTTGACTGCACACAGCAAAGTATTGCGGACGAGTCGGCTGCAGCGATTAAACTTTCTGACCGCCATTTCGGCATAGGCGGCGACGGAATAATCATAATCAAAAAAGGCACAAAAGCAGAGTTTGAAATGGTGATGTATAATGCCGACGGCACACGCGGAGCAATGTGCGGCAACGGCATACGCTGCGTCGCAAAATTTGTTTACGACCACCACCTTACTGACAAGACCAATATTTCTGTCGAGTCAATGGGTGCGGTTAAGTATATAGATGTAAATGTTGAAAACGGTGAGGTCGTCAGCGCAAAGGTTGATATGGGCGCGCCGTCGCTCAAGTCTGCGGATATTCCTGTAATATGCGACAGCGAAAAAGCGGTGAACATTCCCATTACAGTCGACGGCACGGATTACAAAATGACCTGCGTTTCAATGGGCAATCCGCACGCCGTTGTGTTTATTGATAAATCGCCGAAAGAATTTGACGTTGAGCGTATCGGCAAACTTTTCGAGAACAACAGCGTTTTCCCTGACAGAACAAACACCGAATTTATCTTTGTTCGTGACAGAAAAAATCTTGAAATGCGCGTTTGGGAGCGCGGCTCGGGCGAAACTCTTGCCTGCGGCACAGGCGCGTGTGCAAGCGCAGTTGCCGCTATCGTGAACGGACTGTGCGACAACGATGTTACAGTTCACCTGCTCGGCGGTGATTTGGAGATTTCGTGGAGCGGCGACGAAGCCGACAGCGTATTTATGACAGGCCCTGCAACCACTGTGTTTGAGGGCGAAATTAATTTGGACTAATCATATTTATATATGAACATTAAGGAGGATATCATTATGACAAAGACCAAACAACTTTACGAGGGCAAGGCAAAGAAAGTCTGGGCAACCGAAAACGACGATATCGTTATCGTTGACTACAAGGACGACGCCACTGCTTTCAACGGCGAAAAGAAGGGAACAATCGTAGGCAAGGGCGTTGTTAACAACAAAATGAGCAACTATCTTATGCAACTTCTCGAAAAGAAGGGCGTGCCTACCCACTTTGTAGAGGAACTCTCTGACAGAGAAACCGCAGTTAAAAAGGTTACTATCGTACCGCTTGAGGTTATTATCCGTAACCGTGCGGCAGGTTCAATCTGCAAGCGTCTCGGTCTTGAAGAGGGTATGGATTTCGTTTGCCCGTCAATCGAATTTTCATACAAAGACGACGACCTCGGCGACCCGCTTATCAACGGCTATCACGCAGTATCCTGCGGATTTGCTACCCGTGAGGAAGTTGAGAGAATTAAAGAGATGGCGTTCAAAGTTAATGATGTCCTCAAAGAATATTTTGCATCAATCGGCGTTGAACTCATTGACTTCAAACTTGAATTCGGCAAGACAAGCGACGGCACAATCGTACTCGCTGACGAAATCAGCCCCGACACCTGCCGTTTCTGGGATATCAACACACACGAAAAACTCGACAAAGACCGCTTCCGCCGTGATATGGGCGGCGTAGAAGAAGCGTATGCCGAGATGATGAAGAGAGTAGGACTTGACTAATGGCTAACGACACTTACAATTCACCCTTTGCGGCAAGATACGCCAGCAAAGAAATGCAGTATATTTACTCGCCTGATTTTAAATTTAAAACGTGGCGCAAACTCTGGATTGCACTCGCCGAAGCAGAGCATGAACTCGGCCTCGGCGTAACGCAGGAGCAGATTGACGAACTTAAATCTCACGCTGACGACATCAACTACGATGTTGCAAGAGAGTATGAAAAGAAGTTCCGCCATGACGTTATGAGCCACGTTCACGCATACGGTGAGCAATGCCCTAAAGCGCGCCCGATTATCCATCTCGGTGCAACTTCGTGCTACGTTGGCGACAACACAGACGTTATCACAATGCGTGAGGCAATGCTGCTTGTTAAGAAAAAACTCGTCAACGCTATTGCCTCCGTTGCAAAGTTTGCAGACGAGTACAAAGATATGCCGTGCCTCGGTTTTACACACTTCCAGCCTGCACAGCCTACAACAGTCGGCAAGCGCGCAACGCTCTGGCTTATGGATTTGGTTATGGATTTAGACGAGGTTGACCACGTGCTTGACACACTTATGCTCCTCGGCTCTAAAGGTACGACAGGCACACAGGCTTCGTTCCTTGAACTCTTTGACGGCGACCACGAAAAGTGTAAGGAACTCGACAGGATTATTGCAAAGAAAATGGGATTTAAGTCCTGCTTCCCTGTAAGCGGTCAGACATATGCCCGCAAACTTGACACAATCGTTTGCAACTGTCTTGGCTTGATTGCGCAGTCTTGCTGCAAGTTTTCAAACGACCTGCGCCTTTTGCAGAATCTCAAAGAGATTGAGGAACCGTTTGAGAAAAATCAGATTGGCTCATCTGCAATGGCGTATAAGCGCAATCCTATGCGCAGCGAGCGTATTGCTTCGCTGTCGCGTTACGTTATGATTGACGCGCTCAACCCTGCGTGGACTGCATCTGCACAGTGGTTTGAGAGAACGCTTGACGACTCTGCAAACAAGCGCATCTCTGTTGCTGAGGCGTTCCTCGCAATCGACGGTATCCTTGACCTTTTCATCAATGTCACAAGCGGACTTGTGGTTTATCCAAAGGTTATTGAGGCTCGCCTTATGAGCGAACTGCCGTTTATGGCGACGGAAAATATTATGATGGACGCTGTTAAAAAGGGTGGCGACCGTCAGGAACTGCACGAGAAAATCCGTCAGCACTCTATGGCTGCAGGCGCAGTTGTCAAAGTCGAGGGCGGACAAAACGACCTTGTTGACCGTATCGCCGCAGACCCTGCGTTTATGACTACTAAGGAGGAAATTCTCGCTATTCTCAAGCCGCAGAATTTTGTCGGCAGAGCGCCCGAGCAGACAGCCGACTTCCTTAATGAGGTGGTTAATCCTATCCTCAAAGCAAACGCCGACCTCCTCGGCGTAGAGGTCGAAATAAACGTATAATTACCGGAGATGAAATAAAAATGAAAAAGATAATATGCCTGATATTATCTGTAATAGCGCTTCTTACAGCGACTCTTTCTGCGGGCAGCGTTGCGTATGCAAATGACCCGATTAAAACTAAAAATATTAGTTTTGCTGATTTCAAAACCTTAAATGATATTGTAGGCAAGGACGGCTATCAGTGCAACTTTACACTTGATAGCGACAGTGCAGTTTGTGCAGAATTTGACCTTTCACTAAGCGCCAAAAAGATTGGCGGCTCTTACGCGAAGAAACTCGACGGCACAAACGGCGTCAAGTTTTATATCATCAGCCTTGACGGCGATAAGCAAAAGATTGTCTGGAGCACAAACGTAATGCTCAGCAAGAATAAACTTGCCGAGTCGCGGCAGTTCTGCCCCGGCAAAATACTTGAGGCAGGAAACTATGCGGCGTTTGCCGTCCCTTGCAAAAACGACTATGTTGCAAAGGTGCTGAAGTGCAAGTTCCGTCTGTACAGTTATGCAGGTTTTGCAGAAGAGGCAAAATTTCCTGCAGCGGCAACGCTCAATGCAGGCGCTGTTAAAAAACTCGCTCTCACAGAACTTGCGCCCGTAGGCAGGGTGGCAGCGGCAAGTTGGGCAACAAGCGATAGCGCAGTTGCAAAAATTACCAAGCGCGACAAGGATTTTGCCGAAATCACAGGCGTTAAAGCAGGCAGTTGCGTTATCACCGCAACGCTTAAAAACGGCACAAAATACACCTGTAAAGTGACTGTCAAAAACCCTGCGCCCAAAATCAGCGAAAAAGAGATTACGCTCCCCAAAACTACGGCAAAAACCTTGAAAATCCTTTATACAACTAAAAAGGTTAAGTGGGAGTCCACAGACAAAAAAGTTGCAACCGTCAGCAAAAAAGGCAAGGTTACAGCAAAGGGTACGGGCAACTGCAAAATCACCGCAAAGTGCGGCGGCAAAAAGTATACCTGTAAGGTGAAGGTTGTTAAGGCAAAGCCTGATTTTGCGGCGTCGCTTGTTGAGTACAACAAAAAGGGCAACTACTTTGTTGTTAAGTTTTGTAACTACGGCGCAAAGTCGCTCACAGTTGTTTCAAAGGGCGCTGCCTGCATTTCAGATAAAGACTCGCTCAACCGCCACCTGCACCTCAAGGGCAACAAAAATATTGTTATAAAACCCGGTAAAGCAAAGACGGTTAAGTACTATGTCAAAGGCAAAAAAACATCAACAAAAATCAGCCGTTTCGGTATAATGTACAGTTTTCGCTACGGCGGCGAAAAATATACCGCAGGCGTCTGGTGCGAGGATTCAACCTATAAACTCGGCAAAAAGTGGAAACCCACCTATACCTATGAGTGCGATATGTACAGAATCCAAGGGCTGGAATATTCAGTATAAATTAAAGAGAGAAGCAAGATTCATATGAACCTTGCTTCTCTCTTTTTATTACTTACTTTATTTGTCCTGTTCAGTTCTGTCGTGCGCTTCTTTAAGCAGTTCATACTGCTGCATAACGTTTGTGCTTTGCAGGTTGAATGCAGCGCCCTTAGTCAAATGTGTGCCGGGATAAATTGTATAGTTGTTGTACTGTATGTTATACATAGAAAACGGCGACTTAAATCCGTCAGTAACCTCTTTGACATTATAGACAGGCGCGTTATTTTTGTACTCTTTTTTAGAAACACGCTTGCCGTTAATTATATAATATACTTCTTTGGCGCTGCTGTCTGAGGCATTGTTTTCCCAACTGAGTTCGGTATTGAGTTTTGTTCCGTCAAACGACAGCAGTTCGCCCTTGTCGTTGTTGCCGCTGTAAATCTGATAGCCGCCCGCTGTCTGCAGAAAGAAACTCAAGCGCATAGTAACCCGAGTGGTGGTTGTACTCCATTTCGGCAATCCTGTTAGCGGAGTTACCGCTAAAAGTGTATATCGCATATTCACCGCCTGACGATGCGTTTCTCTTGCCGCCGATAACCAGTTCAGGCACATTGTCGTTGTTAAGGTCAATAAGGTTAAGATTGTTAACACCGACAACGGTATAGGATTTTTTGTTATCAGGGTCCTTTTTGATTTTCGGCTTGCCGTAGTCTTTAAAGTAACTATCAGCAATCTCGTAGTACGCATTATATAGCGGGTCGGTCTTTTGATGCTGCTTTTTCAGTTCCATCAGACCGGTGCATTTGTCAATCATTTCACGGCTTCCTTTGTAGTCGCCGAGTGATTCAAATATTTTTATTGCGTCCTCATATTTTTCGTTTTCCATAAGTTCAAACGCTTTATTCATCCTGTCATCTTTGTCGCCCTGCAAACTCTTTTGGGCATAACTTTTGCTGTCCTTGTAGTCGCCGAGCGCGATGAACTTCTGATACGCTTCATCGTATTCTTTATCGTCAAAAAGCGCCACCGCCGCCTTGTAGTTCACGGCAGTTGACACAACGTTTTTATAATAAACAGACCCGATTATCACCACGCACAAAAGCACGGTGATGATGATTACAATCTGCTTTTTGTTTTTTATCCCTTTAAGTTTATCCCAAATCATAAAGCCACCTCTTTTTTCATTATACCAAAACGACGTTAACTGTGCAATAAAAAATGTGCCGTCAGGCACACATCATATGCGCAGCATATTTCATACACGAAGTGTATTTCATATTCCGCAGGAATATTTCACTCATTCCGTAGGAATGAATTTCATTGAAAAAACCTTGCTTGTATAACAAGTGAGGTTTTTCCTGACGGTGGGATTCAGCAATTTCAAAGAAATTGCGTGGCTCATCACCCCAGCCTGCGGCTGCGGTACCGATTTCACCACCTCTCGCTACAAAACAGTCCACAGGACTGTTTTGCTTAACGCTCAAGCCTACGGGTTCGAATTCCACCTCCAAAAGAAAAAACCACCGCAAGGGTGGTTTTTCTTTTGGCGGAGACGGTGGGATTCGAACCCACGTGCCCGTGAAGGCAAACGCATTTCGAGTGCGCCCCGTTATGACCACTTCGATACGTCTCCATATTTACTTAATTCACAAATTACTTGAAACCGAAAACATACGCAAACGGGGCGCCCCGTTATGTCCTGTTGCGGTGCCCAAAATTTGTTACGGCTTGGAGCGCCGACAAATTTTGACCGCTGCCACTCCTTATTGCTCGCTTCATCTGCCGCAGGCAGCGCTCGCAAACGTCCCCACTTCGATACGTCTCCATATTCAGTTATTCGATACGTCTCCGTATGAATTAACGAAACATATTTTAACATTATAAATAATGTTTGTCAATTACAAAATTTTGTGTTATTATAGTTTTATTCTGTCTTAGGAGAAAAATATGGTTGCAATTATAGATTATGGCGCAGGTAACCTGCAAAGTGTAAAAAAAGCGCTCGATTTTTTGGGGTGCGAAAATGTGATTACAAGCGACAGCGCGGTTATTGACTCTGCGTCGCATATCATACTGCCTGGCGTTGGCTCGTTTGGTGACGCGATGGATTCTATACGAAAGCGCGGTCTTGAGGACACAATCAAGCGCGCCGCAGACGGCTCAAAGCCGTTTTTAGGAATTTGCCTCGGCTTGCAACTTCTGTTTGAAGAAAGCGCAGAAAGCCCGAATGTCAAGGGGCTTGGCGTGTTTGACGGCAGCATAACTTTAATCCCCAAAAACAGCGGTCTCAAAGTTCCGCATATGGGGTGGAATTCGCTTGATATTCAGCAAAAAAGCGGAATTTTTGACGGTATTGGCGACGGCACATATTTTTATTTTGTACATTCGTATTATCTCGGCAACGCCGACAGCAGTGTGGTTGCGGCAACAACTGAATACGGCACGACTATACAGTGCGCTGTTCAGCGCGGCAAGGTTGCGGCAACGCAGTTCCACCCCGAAAAAAGCGGAAAAGCAGGACTTAAACTGCTGGGTAATTTCATTAAGGAGTAACAAGGCTTATGTATGCAAAAAGAATAATTCCTTGCCTTGATGTGAAAAACGGCAGGGTTGTAAAAGGCGTTTCGTTTGTTGATATCCGCGACGCAGGCGACCCGGTTGAGTGCGCCAAAATCTACGACAAAGAGGGCGCGGACGAACTCGTGCTGCTCGACATTATGGCGTCGCACGAGGGCAGGGGGACAATGCTTGATATTGTCGAGCGCGTAGCCGACTGCGTTTTTATTCCGTTCACTGTTGGCGGCGGAATTACTACAACCGATGATTTTAAGGAGATTTTGCGCGCAGGTGCGGACAAGATTTCGGTGAACTCCGCGGCGGTACGCAATCCAAAACTTATAAACGAGGCGGCGTACAAATTCGGCTCGCAGTGTGTTGTTTGCGCAATTGACGCAAAGCGCACCGAAAACGGCTCGTTTGAGGTTTACCTCAACGGCGGCAGAGTGCCTACGGGTATAGACGCTGTTCGGTGGGCGGTTGAAGCGCAGGAGAGGGGAGCAGGCGAAATTCTGCTGACCTCAATGGACCAGGACGGGCAGAAAACGGGTTACGATATCGAACTGACAAAGGCTGTCAGCGAGAATGTAGGAATACCCGTAATTGCCTCAGGCGGCGCGGGCAAGGCAGAACACTTCACCGACGTTCTGACCGAGGGCAAGGCGGACGCAGTGCTTGCGGCAAGCCTTTTCCACTTCGGCGAACTGCCAATCCCGCAGCTCAAACAATACCTGCACGAAAACGGAATATCAGTGAGGTTGTAAATCAATCGTTTGATACTCGCTTCGCTCGGACAATAAGTAAGGCTTCCTTTACGCAAGGAAGCCTTATTGTTTTTGCATAAAACTGCGTAGTCACAATATACGCCAATCCTGCATAAATTATTAAATTTTGCGCCTTTGCCGTCAGATTATGCGTAAAAGGTGAATAAAAGTGCCCGTTTCGGTCTATTTAAGGGGAGGAGTTTTTTAAGGCTACAGGCTGCGCGAGCGAGACTCAAGGGAATAGACTCAAGACTCAAGGGGGTAGGTGAGCTCCGCTCACACTCGATTATAAAATGCTGTGCGCAGCACCCGACACCTTGAGCCTTACGTGCGAAGCACGTTCCTTATGAGCGAAGCGAATTCCTTGAGCCTGGAGTCTGGTATCTGGAAACTGGAAACTGTGACAACTAAGGAGGATAACATATGACCAACGAACGAATAATCGAACTACTCAAAATCGCTGACGAGGAGACGGACATTTTCAGTTACGACAACGAGAGCAGGTACGCAAAGATTTTTGCAAGCGTGTTTTACAGCGAGGCGCGCTATGTACCCGAGCGCAAGGGCTGGTATGTCTACGACGGTGTGCGGTGGGAGCACGACCTCGGCTCACTGCGTGTTATGGAAAAAAGCAAGCAAATCGCATACTGCCTTGTGTCCTACGCAATGGACAAGTACGGCGACAACTACGAGCACATCAAAAAAGCCATCAGGTGGCACAAGCGGCGCTTCCGCGAAACGCTGATACGCGACGCGGCGAGCGTCAATCCGCTGTCGATTGCGGAGTTTGACAGCAATCCATATCTGCTCAACTTCAGAAACGGCACCCTTGATTTGCAGGCAGGCGTGTTCCGCAAGCACCTGTTTGACGATTACATCACCAAGTGCGCTGACGCCGACTACGGCGAAAAGTACCGCAACAAGCGCTTTGAGCGCTTTATCAGCGAGATTTCGGGCGACGACGGTGACAAAGCCGAGTACCTGCAAAAGGCGCTTGGTTACGCCCTGTGCGGCTCAAACAGTGAGGAGTGCCTGTTCATACTTTACGGTGCAACAACGCGTAACGGCAAGTCCACGCTTATGGAGAGCGTGCTGGGCGTGATGGGCGACTACGCCTGTGCCTCAAACCCCGAAACGGTTGCCCTGCGCCAGTCAAACTCTAATGCGCCGAGCGAGGACGTTGCACGGCTGCGCGGCGTGCGGCTTGTGAACATCAGCGAGCCGCCGCAAAACCTTGTGCTCAACGCCGCAAGGGTCAAGACGATGACGGGCAGCGACACGCTCAACGCCCGATTCCTGCACGAAAACAGCTTTGACTTCAAGCCGCAGTTCAAGATGTACATCAACACAAACCACTTGCCAATAGTCAACGACACCACGCTGTTCACCTCAAACCGGCTGCACATAATTCCGTTTGAGCGCCACTTTGCGCCCTCACAGCAGGACACGCACCTGAAGGAGTATTTTGCCGAACGCGACGTGAAAAACGCAATTGCCGCCTGGCTTGTCGACGGCTACTTCCGTTATGTCGGCAGCGGTCTGAATCCGCCCGAGAGCGTTAAAAAAGCCACCTCCGACTTCGAGGCGGCGAGCGACAAGATAAGGCAGTTCATCAACGAGCGGCTTGTGAAAGAGCCGGGCGCGGCAACCCCCACTGCAGAGATTTACCGCGAGTACCGCAACTGGTGCCTCGGCGGCGGTATGCAACCCCTCGCGCAAAACAAATTCAGCGAACG
>ONXZ01000043.1 GCA_900321905.1 uncultured Eubacteriales bacterium | reverse complement strand
CACCCTTTGCAGTCAGGTTACCGTTGATGTAAAGTACGGCACCCGAATTAACAATAATGTTTTTAATTGATGTAACATCACCGTTAACTATAAGTGCTGCGCCTGAAGCAAGCTCAATGCGGCTGTCGCTCTTGTTTTCGCACCAAATATTACCGTTGATAGCGCAGAAACCGTTTGTGTTAACCCAAACGTTTTCGCTCGAGTCACCGGCATAACCGTTACTGTTTGCATTGTAGCCACGGATTAACATCATTGAGTTTTCAAGCACGTTAATACCAGCGTTTTTACCGCACCATACGTAATCGTCAACAAGAATGTTCCTGTTAACTCCGGACAGGAAGCCTCTTCTTGTGCCGGGATGGTATTTATTTAACCAATAATAAGTTGCAGTAGAAGTGTGGTATGAACCGCTGTTGTTTGAACCGCCGTCCCAGTTACAACGTGAAAGTCCGTCATTACTACCGATAGTTTTTCTTGAACCCCAACTGTATTGATCCTTAATCACATCAATAAAATCAGGAACGCTGAAGTTTGACTGGTGAGAATTAAGGTAATTAGTAACCGCATTGTTTTTTTGGTCTTTCATTACCCTGTTGTTGCTGCTGAAAGTGATATTAGGTCTACCGGTATCTATAGGGGTTATTGTTGCCGGCTCATACGGGGAGTCGATGTTAACAGGAATATTAACTTCGCTGTCCGTAACAGCAGAAGGTAATGTTGAGTCACTAACCTGATTGCCATTAAGTTTATCTTCAAATGTTATTGAATTTGGTGCTGAATCAGTACCAAACAGTTTGCTGCTTATGCTCTTGAAGAATATACCGTTGTTATCGTCGATAGTTGCAAGCGGGTTTGTCGGTGTGGCAAGCACCTTTTCACTTACAGAGTAAGCGCCGCCTTCGCCTGTAATATCTTCGATATTGTACTTATCAACAAGAGTGATTGTGTTGTTGACTTTGTCTTTTTCTGCTCTGTATGAATTATTATCGCTGTCGCCGTCGTCGGCGTAAGATTTTTTGATTTCTTTCTACTTTTCTGCAACTGCGTTCTTTTCCTGAGTGCCGTTCTTGTTCTGGAACTTCATTCCCTCCGCGACAGCATTGACCTTGTTGTGGCCAAACCACGCGTTGTTTTTGTTCCATGTATCGTATTGTTCTACAAAGTCGTGCGCAGTTCTGAGCGTGCCGTCGCTATTATACAGGTCAAAGCCCTTGTATTTGGTGGTTGACATATTTACGCCGCCGAGATTCTGCTCGGTTGTAGTGAGTTTTGTCAGACCGGTATCGGAACTAACCTTATAATCACGGAATAGCGTCTTTTTAGCATAATCGCTGTTATACTTTGTAGAATCTGAATATGTGTCGTCAGTGTAGGTGACATCTTCCATTACTCCGTCGAGGTCGGTCTGCGCTTGCTGCACAGCAACCTGAACGTTACGAGAGCCTTTTGTTACGCCGTCGTTAAACTGGCCGCGTTTCTTTGTAGCTGCACGGATTGACTTGTTAATCTGGCGCGTAAAGAACGGAGCGAGGTTAGGCATATCAATGTAATCGCTCTTTTCCTGGAATGTTCTTGTGATAGCATATCTTGCGCCTGTATCTGTCGCATTTCTGTCGGAAATGGTTGAAACATTTGGATATTTTACAACGTTATCCATGTTTCTGTTGACTTTGTTACCGTCAACTTTGAAATTATATGTGTATGCAAGTGTTGAATTGGCTGTACCCTTAGGAACGCTCTTGCCGTTAAGTTCATATCGTTCAAGAACAACATTATCAGTCTGGCTTTCACCTAAAGCGCCACCGTCTGTATCTGCTGCGTTTTGGTAAACATAGCCATTTGCAGATATATTGTTCTTATACATTTTGTCATAGCCGTCCTGAGCGAGTTGGTCTGAAAGTATTGCAAGTCTGCTCTTTCTCGCATTTTGTACATTTGATGTGTCAACATCAAGCGCTGCGTATTCGTCAAGATAATCGGCTGAAACTTTTTGGTTAACTCTGTAAACGATTGATTCCTGGTTATTAAGAGTAATTGTTCTGCTGTACTTATCAAAAACAAGGTTATCCTTTTGTGCGTTAACCTTATTAATTATTTGGGTTGAAACAGCGTTGTTTTCTTTAAAATAACGCTCTGCCGCCTTAATATAGCCCGGTTTGTTCTCGCCGCTACCGTTAATGAAATCACTCTGACTTGCATAGTCGTCAAGATTCATTTCATTAAGAATGTTAATAACGTGCTGCTGCACCTGAACATTCTGCTGGTTTTGCACGTAAACACGCGTAAGTTCGGGACGGTTGTTAAGATAATTATTGAGTAATGAGCCAAAGAAATTTGTCTGGCGTTGTTTTGCGTAAAGGGAATATCCGAAGTCGATTGTATCAACAGCGGTAAAGTGTACCGTGCCGTAGTCGTCTGCATCGGTGCGCGCACTGTATCGTTCATCTTCATTCTGAATATATTCCTGGTTGTTTGAATCTCCCGCCACAGAGCCGGTAAAGTCATTATCTTTTGAACGCGCTGCGTTGAGCGCCTGAACACCGATAAGAATATTACCGTTTGAGTGCGAGTCGTTATTCATTACTGCCTCAGACACATTGATATTAACCAAATTGTTGTAATTCTGGTCAAGTGATGTGCCGAACGCGTGGTTTATCCAACCTTTAAAATCCTGTATAAAGGTATTTACGCCGTTAATTGTGTTTTCAGCAACAGCAACAACTGATGAAAATGCAGTTTCACCTGAACCTGCGCCTGTGCTGCCCTGGATATCCATAGCAGGATTATCCTCGCTGATTACAGCGTTTGCGTCATCGGAACTTGTGTCTTTGTCACCCATCTCTGCACCCGCAAAAATACTGTAGCGAAGTGCTTCAGGCATACTTTCGTAATTTGGTTTAACTACAACGTATGATACTTTCTTCAAATGGAGTGAACTGATACCCATGGCATTTGCAAAAAGGGTGCTGTCATCAACATCGACTGTTACCTTAACAAGGCAATAGTCAATGTAATCCTCTGACTCGCTCGTCGCCTCATAAAATTCGTCGTTAACAACACCTTTGATGTCAACATCGACTTTTATTTTATCCTTGTACTTGCCGTTATTGTCATATCCGTTTTTGGCAAGATACTCGTAGGCGCACTTACTGAGATTATACTCGTTAGCGTCAATCTTCTGACCGACAGCGGTTGCTGCAGCATCCGCCGCATTCTGCAGTTTTGCACCGAGATAATGGTGCAAACCGATATCTATGCTAAGTGCAGTAAACATCAGCAAGACGGTCAGCATAACTGCCGTCATAACCGCGATTGCGCCGCGCTCCTTTTTAAATCTTCTTATTTTTTTCAAGGCAAACGCCCCCTTGCAAATAAGTATTTATATACTAATTATATATTAATACATTAATATATGAGTTATTTTTTGATATCCTCTGCTTTTGAGTGAGCAAGTGAGAATTCAGTCTGCAGACGGTAGATAAGGTCTTCCGCCTTGTCAATCGCGCTTTCGTAAACCTGTGCGATTTCTGAATACTTTTTGCTGTCGTCATCAGTCATACCGGATTCAACCTGACCTTCAAGGTCGTTGATTTTGTTTCTGTTTTTGTCAACTTTTTTGGTGAGGTGTGCAACATCGCGCTGAAGGTCGCGATTCTGGTCCTCGAGTTTTTTGTTATCGTCCTGCAGCAGTCTGTTCTTTGTGAGCGCCTTCTGCAGTTTTTCTTCAAGTGCTTTAACTTCCTCGGTATTATCAGCAGGCACAACTACTTTGCGGTCTGCTTTGGCAAGTTTTGTGGAGAGTGCGTCCCTCTCCTCCTTGCACTGATTAAACAGATTGCGCATTCTGTCCGCTTCCTGCTTAGCCTGCTCAAGTTCATATGTGAGCATTTCATTTCTGTTCTTTAAATCAACAATGCGCTGGTCAAAAATCTCCGTAGCGCTTTTGTTTGCTTTTTGCAGATTGGAAAGAACTTCATCAACCTGCTTTGGGTCATATCCGCGCAGAACCTTGTCAAAATCATAAGACTTGTTTCCTGCACCGATAATATCTTCTCTTTTAATTACATCATCTGCCATAAGTGACTGTCCTTTCAAATTTTTCCTATTCGACAAATGTCAGCACATCGCCAACTGTGATGCCAAGTTTGTCGCAGACGCCGGCATTAAGTTCAAGCATCTGATAACCGCCCTTTACCTTTTTGCGGGCTTTGCGTGGCGGCACAGCCTTGTCAATAAACAGCACTTCGCCGGATTTCGACAAGGCAACTGTGTCAATATCAAACCGCATACCAAAAGTGTGAATTTCGTTACACGGCGTCAGCAAAAGTCCGTGGTCCTCCGCCATTTCCTTGCGGTACATAAGGCCCATAAATCTTCTGAAAAATGAAGAGGCGTCCTCAACTTCGCTGACTAATATTACATCGTCTTTTTTGAGTTTTAATATTTTCATGTTAACCGCCTATCATCGGTCCCATACTGTCCATAACAGAGAAGATAACAGGTCCGAGGATTACAAGAATAATCGCAGGAAGAATAAATATAACGGTTGGGATTGTCATCTTTGTAGGTACTTTTGACGCAACCTCTTTAATCTCCTCACTCTTATCCATTCTGAGTTGCTCTGCCTGAGCCTCAAGTACATTGGTAATCGGGATACCAAGTTGATTTGCCTGTGTAACAGCCGATACAAATGTCTTGAGTTCTTTAACGTCAGAAGCGTCAGCGACAGATTTTAACGCGTCGTTTCTGTTTTTACCGAGTTGAACCTGTCTGAACACAGTCATAAGTTCGTCGATAAGCGGACCTTCCATTCTCTCAGAAATCTTAACAAGTGACGCATCAAAACTAAGACCGGCTTCCATACATACGCTCATAAGATCGATTGTGTCTGCAAGTTGCAATTTGATAGCTTCCTGATGTTTTTTCACCTTCATTGTCAGGTATAAATCAGGCGCAACTACTGCAAAGATGATTCCGCCGACAACTATAAACAGTGCAGGTTTAACCATCTGATACAGGAAAAACACTAAGCCGATACCAATGGAAAGGACAATTACTACTGCAGTAAATGCCGTTTTGAAAAATGTAAAGTTTGATGCTGACAAATGAATACCTGCTTTGCGGAGTTTTGCCCCAAGAAGTTCGCGGTTCTTCTTTTGTCTTTCGGATTTTGTGGCGTTTTCGCCATATCTTTCGGTGTTGTTGATTTTATCAAGCATCGGCTTGATAACACGGTCGTAAAACGAAGTGTCAACATTTTTGTAATCAGCCTTAACAGTCTCTTTGCCGAGAGCCTGCTTACGGCGAATGTTATTATCTTCTTCCTTGCCTTTGCGGGCGAGAAGAATCACAATAAGCCCAAATGCAAACAGGGCATATGTAATAACCAGAACAGGAATCCAGACTTTCATATAACCCCTCCTTACATTTTAACTGTGGTGATTTTCTTAACGAACATAAACGCCATACCCTCAAGTCCTGCCGCTATAGCAAGAAGGATATTACCGCGCGGTTCCGTATAAAGAACTGCAACAAAGTCGAAACTGATTAAGGTAAACAATCCGAGGATTATAATAGGCATTGCACCAACAATGATACCGGACATCTTACCTGATGATACAGATGTTTTGAGCTGCCTTTTAAGTTTCATACGCTCACGAATTGTATCGGAAATATTTTCAAGAATATGCGACAGGTTACCACCGGTCTGCCTTTGAACAAGAACTGCGGAAACCATAAGGTCAACGTATTTGCTCTTGATTCTGTCACCGAGGTTTTCAAGTGCCTCGTCCATTGAGTAACCCATATTTACCTCTTTAACAACGGTTGAAAATTCGGTAGATATCGGAGCGTCCATATCCTTTGCGATTGTTTCCATCGCCTGGTTGAAACTCAGGCCCGAACGAAGACATGAACAGCAAATCATAAGTGCGTCGCAAAGTTGTTCTTCAAACTTTTTAACACGCGACTTTTTCTTTTGTCTTACATAAATCACAGGCAAAAGTGCGCCTATCACTATTAGAATGAGCGTAAGAATTACATTACCTGTAAATACTACAACAAGTGCTCCGGGAACAAATGCAAGAAGAATCCAAACGATAAGGAACTCTTCCGGTCGCATTTTAATATCCGCGGACTGAAGTTGCTTGTATATAGCGTTGCCGACTTTTTCATCAAATCGGCTGTGCTGTCTTTGACGTTCTCTTTTGTTGCGACGCGTCTTGCTTTCGTTTTTAACAAGAGCCACGTTAACATCGCCGTCGCCTTCGGTCTTATTAAGTTCTTCAAGTCGCTTTTCAGCCGCAATCTTGTCGGCAGAAATCGCAGAAGTGATAATAAACGTGAGTGCGAAAACAAGAAGCGCAAACGTAATAGATAGTACTATAATACTAAGAAGTGAACCAGTCATTACTTACAACCACTCCGTTCTCTCTGATTTTATCAATACACTTAGGCACAATACCTGTTGCCTTGAATTCGCCCTTGAATTTGCCGTCGGTATCCATTTCACCGTTTGTTTCGTATGCATAGATTTCCTGCATACGGATTACATCGCCTTCCATACCGACAATCTCAGAAATTGAAACAATCTTTCTTGTACCGTCTCTGAGACGGGCCTGCTGAACAATGAGGTTGATAGCGGACGCCACCTGGTCCCTGATTGCCTTTGAGGGAAGTTCGGAACCCGACATCATAACCATTGTTTCGATACGCGATATTGAATCTCGCGGCGAGTTTGCGTGAATGGTGGTAAGCGAACCGTCGTGACCCGTATTCATCGCCTGAAGCATGTCA
Source organism: uncultured Eubacteriales bacterium (assembly GCA_900321905.1). Taxonomy (GTDB): domain Bacteria; phylum Bacillota; class Clostridia; order Oscillospirales; family Acutalibacteraceae; genus Eubacterium_R. Next base: position 1,716 of record ONXZ01000043.1, on the reverse strand, counting down.
AGTGTTTCATCAGAACGAACCTCACCGACGATGATTCTGTCAGGTCTCATACGAAGTGCGTTAACAACAAGGTCTCTGATACTGATACGACCTTTGCCTTCCATATTTGCAGGACGGCTTTCAAGAGTAATTACATTTTTGACAGTAAAGAACATGTGATTTATATGCTTGACATTGACAAGATGATTCAGGAAGTGGTTGTTCGGGGAAAAACCGATGAATTCGAAAAAGGAATTATCAATAATCAGTTCGCGAATAAAAATTCCCTGTCTAAATTCTTTTCAAGCATATGCGGACTTACCAAAGAAGAGGTTGAAGCTCTGTTCCTTTATCATTGTGACGCAGGCGAGGCCCTGGATGATAAACACAACCTGAGGGACATTCAGTCCTTTATCCGCCGCGGAGATGGCCGGGCCTATATTCCGGGAAGCAGTCTGAAGGGCGCGCTGCGCACCGTGCTCTTATTCCATATCATGAGGAACTCAGGTAAGCTCAGACCGGGTAAACGGTTTGAAGAAAAGATCCCGGAAGCAGATCTGATGAATACGCTTACACTGAAGAAGGACAGGATGGGCAGGCCACAGACGCGGGACGCAGTCAACAGCATCATGCGCGGCATCTCGGTTTCTGACAGCGAGCCGGTTGCGAACCGAAGCCTGACGCTCTGCAATAAAATTGATGTTCATGCGGAAGGGGATCAGCGTGATGAGAGCAGACCGAATGTCTGCCGGGAATGTATCCGGCCCGGTACGGAGGTCCATTTCGCCGTGACGATCGACGAGAGCGTGATGCGCTATGCGTCGTTTCAATTGGAGAAACCCGAAGATCTGTACGGGTATCTGGACGATTTTATACAATACTATAAGAACACTTATGAGCGTCATTTTGATCTTCCGGACGGCGGCGTTCATAATCAGCACGGTCTGATTCTGGGCGGCGGAAGCGGTTTCTTTTCCAAAACACTGACCTATCCGTACTATGGCAGAGATGCGCTTGATATTGTGATCGATCAGATGAGCTGGAGCTTCAAAAAGCATCATCATGACCGTGACAGGGGGCTGGACATTTCGCCGAGAACGATGAAATATACGGAGTGGGACGACAAAAAGTACCCGTTCGGTCTCTGTGAGGTGACACTCGCATGATCAGACAGTATTCACTTACGCTCAAGCCTTCAGAGGGCCGGCTTACGGTGTCCCACGCCTATCGTCTGTACGGATGGCTGATGGAGCAGGTTCCGGAGGATTTCGCTGCTCTGGTGCATGAGGAAGGCTTTACCCCGATCTCGCAGCATCTGGCTGTGCAGAGGGAAAATATGACTGTCCGGTGGACAGTCAGCCTTTTGAATGACCGTACAGTGGAGGCACTGGGAGATGTCCTTGCCAAGACAGAATCTCTGATCATCGATGACCGTCAGGTTACGGTGACAGGGATGTCTTTGTCAGAAGTGCGTTCGGCGGCCGATCTGATCCGTTCTGCGGATTCGGATGCCCGAAGAGCCGGGCTTTGCTTTGAGAGCCCTTCCTCATTCAAGGTGAACGGCCAGTATGCTCTCTTTCCGGATGTGGAACATATTGTGATGAGCCTTGTAAATCAGTGGAATCAGATCTTTCCCGAAATCGGTCTGAAAGATCTGGATGCGCTTGACACTCTGAAACGAGGACTTTACATCACAGATTACCGGCTTCGCTTGAGCCGGTTTTATATGAAAAACAG
>ONXZ01000132.1 GCA_900321905.1 uncultured Eubacteriales bacterium | reverse complement strand
AAACCTTTAAGAAAACTGAATAAAAAACCACCAGTCCAATTTCGTATTGAACTGGCAGCTTAATTCTTTTTTTGTGTCTACTAACTATTGACTAGGTCAGTTAACCTTCCCTTACTTTTGTTACAGTCTGCACTCACCAAGTAGTTTGTACAGCAGTGTATACAGCGTTTTTGCTTCCTCTGATGAAAGGCGAACGCACTGTCCCATCTGCGTGGGTACGCTCAGCGCTTCATCTTTTAGCGCTTCGCCTTTATCCGTGACTGACACAATCAGATTGCGCTCATCTGTTTTTGAACGTTCACGCGTGATATATCCCTTTGCCTCAAGTTTTTTGAGCAGCGGCGTGAGCGTGCCGGAATCGAGCAGCAACTGCTCGCCGAGTTCTTTGACATTAATCGACTTATGCTCCCACATAACCATCATTGTGATATACTGCGTGTAGGTTAAATCAAGTTTGTCAAGAAACGGCTTGTACCGCCTTACAACCTCTTTTGCGCAGGCATAAAGCGGAAAACAAAGTTGATTTTCAAGTTTTAATGCGTCGTAATTATTTGCCATAGTTAATACCCCTCTTCTAAACAATTTAATTGTACACAATAAAATTGCAAATGTCAAGAGAAAAGGCGGAGAATAATCTCCGCCTTATAATTATTCCATCAAATTATTATCCTGAAGAAGGGCTACAAACTTTTCAATATCCTCCCTCGCTTTTTCGGGTGCAACATCGTACTCCGCAGTTATGAGTTCAACCGCCCTGTCAACCGTAATGTCTTTTTGAAAAATATCCCACAAAAACGAGCCTGTGTCGTTAAGGGTAATCATTGCGTTGAATTCCCCGGCATTTTTGCCGACAGGCACAACTATATTTGAGCCTGCGATGTTGCGTTTTGCAAAACCGTTTTTAATTTTCATAAATATCACCGTTTATAAAATAAGTTTTTCGTAGTCATTTTTGGTAAAACCAACATACTTGCCAAATGCAGTTTTGGCGGCTGTTCGTTCGCTCTGCGGCAAAGTCTTCTGAATATAGGCGTAATCTCTGCCGTTAATGATATCATCGTCAACATAGTCGCCGCAAACCACTTCAACAGGGGTTGAAGTATGGTCATTGTTGCGCGGATTGATGGCGTCTACATTAAGTGTAAATGTGCGTGCAACAATATCCGCACCCTTAATTGTAACGCTGTATGAGCCCGGCGAATACGAGAACGAAAACGTGCCGTCGCTCTTCGTGGTGGCAACAACGGTGTTGCCTATATAAATCTGCGCAGACGAAACAGCGCTGCCTGTGTTGTCATCTACAACCTTGCCTGAAACTGAAAGCATGGCGTTTTGGTTAATCACAACCTCGTAGTCAGCGCTCTTGTCAAGCACTGTGATTGTGAGAGTGTTCGCGGTATACTTTTCATTTTCGCTATTGTACCAATGGTTGTTTGTCTGGTCGTGCGTATACTTGATCGGGTACCCCTCAACAGTGGTATCGCCCGCGTTTGAGGTGATGGTTGTACCGTCGTCAAACACAAGAGTCAGCGACATATTCTGCATAATTTTTGAGATGTTATAAAGATAGTACGCATTGCCGTCGCCGTCGGTTTTCCACTCGCCGTCTGTGTACCAGGTGAGTTCGGCGTCGCAGTGTGGTGTTATGCTTACAAGTTTTGCCTCATCATACGACTCGTTAATCAGTTTGACGTACAGCGTGCTGCTGCGCTCCTCGTTGTAAAATCCTGCAGCGTAGTAATAGGTGTGACCTGCTTCAAGATGGTACTTAATGCAGAAGTGCCTGCTGTTCATAACGCCCTCATACTGCTCATAATCAGGGTTTGAGTTAGAATATGCAAGCTGTGTATAAAGTTTCTGCCCGCTTTCCTCATCAGTCACCTTTTCAAACAGATACGCTTCCGTCCTGAGTACATTCGGAGTTGAGGTATTTACGCTGTTGCGCATACTGTAAAAAGTATATATACCCGACTGCGTGGGCGTGTAAACATACCAGATTTTGTCATCATAACCGCTTGGCGTATTATCAAGTTCAACGCCGAGCATAGATTCCTCAATTTTAACCGTCTGTGCGTAAGCGTTGATTAAACCGAAGGCAAAACCGCACACAACTATAACGAGCGACAGAAATATCGCCAAAACTTTTTTATGTTTCAAAGTAATGCCTCCTTTATAGATTAATTCATTTTAATTATAACAGATATAAATATTTTTGTAAAGTTATATCTATTTACAACCGGAGGATAAAAAGATATAATATAAGCGTAAAATAAACTTCAGGAGCATATATGAGCAGTAAAAAACGCAGTTCAAAAAACTTAAAAATCGGCACACGAATAACTATATCTGCAGTTGTGGGTATACTTGTGCCTGTGATGATACTGATAGCGTTTTCGTCCGTTTTTCAGAACTTTATGGCGTCATACTTCGGATTTGCCACAGTTACAACAAACGAGTATTCAGCAGTCAATCAACTGCAGTGGAGCCAGACGATAACCTCAATATCAGACGAACTTGTGTCCGACAGCAAAGAGGAATCGAAAGTAAAGAAAATCAATGAGTTCGTAACTCCGCTTGAAAAACTCGGCTCGGTAATTTACATTGAAAAGGACGGCGCGGAGTTTTACGCCACAACAAGCAAAAAGGATATCACCGACATCGCCGATTCAATAGTAAAAACCGACACGCATACAAACGTAAACTACTTTGGCGAAAACGGAATGGTTATTGTAAATCACGCGCAAAGCGACACCGACAAATACACCCTGATAATCGCAAACAAAGATTACACCGTAAACGACGTGTCAAAGCGCTTTGCGCCTCAAAATATCACTCACCTGCTGTTTTCAAGAACAGGTATTATTATTTTGCTGATTGCAAGCGTGTTTATTATTGCGATTATCATTATTTCGTTCATCACATCAAAAACTATCAGCAAGCCGCTGCGCGAGTTATCATACGGCGCAAATGAGATTGCAAACGGCAACCTTGATTACGTCATTGACTACGACTCAACTAACGAAATCGGCGTTACGGTTAAATCGTTTAACCATATGACCGACCAGTTAAAGCAACTGACCGAGCGGCAGCAGACAATTGAGCAGTCGAGAAAAGAGATGATTGCAGGAGTCGCACACGATTTACGCACGCCGCTGACTTCCGTAAAAGGATATGTCGAGGGTCTGCGTGACGGAATTGCCAACACGCCCGAAAAGCAGGAACTTTATCTCAAAACAATCTACACTTCTACGCTGAATATGGAGCGCCTGCTTGACGAACTGCTGACTGTATCGCGCCTTGAACTCGGCAATATTGAACTCGACTGCAAACCGATTAACATTAACGATTTCCTTGACGACTGCGCTGACGAACTGCTTGTTGAACTGTCGCAGCACGACTTTGACTTTGAGTACAACAACAACTGCGACAGCGATTTTACGCTTATGCTTGACACAGAGCGTTTTCAGCGTGTTATACACAACATTATTTCAAACTCGCTTAAATACGCAAAAAAAGACGTCAGGGGCAAGATTGAACTTAACGCCCAGACGTATCAGAAATCAGTTATTATCAGCCTTGCGGACAACGGAATTGGCATTGAGGGTGAAAATCTGACAAAGATTTTTGAAACCTTTTACCGCGCCGACCCTGCAAGGACAAAAACGAGCGAAGGTTCAGGCATAGGACTGTCCGTAGCACGCCAGATTGTTGAACTGCACGGCGGCAAAATCTGGGCTACGGGCAAAGAAGGCAAAGGACTGACGGTGTTAATTTCAATGCCGAGAACGGAGGAAAACAATGACTAACAAAAAGGTACTTATAGTAGAAGATGACGAGAGCATACTCCGCCTTGAAACCGACTACCTTGAGGCAAACGGTTTTAAAGTCGACTCATCAACCGACGGCACAGAGGGTTTAAAACTCGCAACCGAGGGCGACTACGACCTGATAATGCTTGACATAATGCTGCCCGGCGTGAGCGGACTTGAAATATGCAAACGCGTGCGCAAAACGCAGAATATTCCGATTTTGCTTGTCAGCGCAAAGAAGGACGATTTTGACAAAATCAAAGGGCTCGGTCTTGGCGCAGACGATTACATTGTAAAGCCGTTCAGCCCGTCCGAACTGACCGCAAGAGTCATTGCGCACATAAGCCGCTACGAGCGACTGACTTCCGTTAAAAATGAAAAGAGCAAGGTAATTCAGATTGACTCGCTTACTATAGACACTAACTCACGCCGTGTGTTTGTCAATGGCGAGGAGATTATTTTTACAAACAAAGAATTTGACCTCATCACCTGCCTTGCGGAAAACCCTGACAGGATATTCAGCAAAGACGAACTGTTTGAAAAAATCTGGAAGTACGACTCAATGGGCGAAACCTCAACCGTAACAGTCCATGTAAACCGCATACGCGAAAAGATTTTTTCAGTTGACAAAGAATTCCAATATATAAACACCGTTTGGGGCAGAGGCTACAGGTTCAATAAATAGCATATAATGTTATAGCACTATGTTTCCAATATCTTCTTGACTACTTCATTAAACAGTGGTAAAATGAATTTGCGAAACTAATTGAATAAATGTTTTTGTTTGCGAAACAATAAGCGTATATTTTTATCTTTTGATAAAAATGCATGCTCTTATTTGGCATATTTGATACGCTTATGTTTCAATATTGTTCAATTAGTTTCGCGGCTTTGAGCATTGCGTTTTTGGCGCAGCTCAAAGCTGCGCATTTTTATTATAAAAAAGGAGAAAGAAAAATGAAAAGAATCTTAACATTACTGTTGTCAATGACAATG
>ONXZ01000040.1 GCA_900321905.1 uncultured Eubacteriales bacterium | reverse complement strand
ACCGCCTGCATACTCGCGTATACAGGCGGTTTTTAATGTCTTTAGGGGCAAAAGGACAAAGCCAAAACCTAACCTTCTTTATGACGGACGCCCCAACGGAAGCCGATTTTTGTTATTTACAAGTGAATTTTTTTGTGCCGCTCCATTTGCCGTAAATCTTCTTGCCTGAAGAGTTTTTGTACGCCCTGACTTTAATATAGTAAGTGCGACCCTTAGTAAAGTTTTTGCCGACATACGACTTTGTTGAAACGTTTGCAATGTTGGTTGTTGCAATCACGTTTGAAAACTTGCTGTCCCTTGCCCAGAGTATCTGGTAACCGTTAGCAGCGCCGCTCCCCTTTTCCCAGGTAACTTTGATTTTTGTTGTGCTTGGAGAAGTGACTGATTTGACGCTGACAGCCGCCACGGACGGTGTAGCAGTTTTAAACGAAATCTTATTGCTGACGCCGCCGGTCTTAACCTCGCTGTCTTTGACATAAGCGGTCACGCAAATCGTATAGTTTTTGCCGCCTGTAAGGTTTTTGAGCGTGCCGCTGTTTTTGGTAAAGCGTGCAATAACCTTGTAGGTGTTATTTTTCTTATTATAAGTATAAACCTTATACCCGGTTGCGCCGCTAACCTTGTTCCACTTAATGCTTACAGAATTCTCCGTAGGTTTGCTTGTGCGCTTTAATCCTGTAACTTTTGGCGGAACAGTATGACGCGTCAGGTACGGAGAATACTTTGTCCATCCTTTTTTTGTATATGCTCTGACGTGAACGCTGTACTTATTACCGGGAGTAAGCCCGCGAATTGTGCCGCTGTTTGTAGTAACTGTCTTGTCAAAGTGGGTGCCTTGCGTAACGTTTTTAATGTACATATAGTACTTGGTTGCGCCTGAATACTTGTTCCACTTAAATGTGAGCGTATTAGATGTGCGCTTTGAAAGTTTGAGTCCCTTAACCTGATTTGTCGAACTTGAAGTAGTGGTACTTGTTGTTGTGTCGCTCATACTTGTATCGCGGGTAACCTCTGACGACGATGAATCAACAACGCAGTTTTTTGCAGGCATTTTGTTAAATACAGGGATTGTGAAAGTATGCTTGTCGCCAAGAATACCTGCGTCCTTGTACGCCCTGTATGTAGATTCGGAAGCCTTTACAGGTGCATTAACCGTGATAGAATACTCATAAGCGTAAAGATAACCGCTGTTAGGGTTAACGTTAAACTTCTGCAAATAGTCGTTATACTGATATTTGCCCCAGAGATTGCGGATGTACTTAGCACCGCCGACAATAGTTTTATAAGGGGTTGTCCAAGGTCTGTTGTAGGTGAAGTAAGTAGTCCTGATATCGCTCTTTTTAACGTAACCCACTTTGCCGCTTGAATAACTGTAGCCGTCTGTGCTGTAAAGCCTTACTTTATAATAGTCGCCATATGTAGCATGATATGCAACGTACTGCGAGGCTTTTAGATTGGTTACAGTACCGCCGACCTTTTTAGTTGACGTATTATAAGTTGAGTAAAGTTTTGTAGCACGGAGTGTGCGCGGGAAGCCGTTTGCCCACTCAAGACCCTGAGTAGCGTTTGAACTTGCACCGATACTGTAGTAGTTAAAAATACCTGTAAACGGCATTTTTGTGCCGCTTGAGCCGCTGGCGCGCGAAGCGTCGTTAGACCCTACTTCAAGCATAACTTTTGACGCAAGGAAGTAAGGGTTCATATTAGCCGCCTTACCTGCATCCATAAACGCTTTGGAATATTTAACGGTGTTGCCTTTACTGTCCTTTAAAGTAACAGTTTTGCCGCTGCCGTTTTTGTATGTAATATTTTTGTTGTGCATAAATGAGGATTTGAGAATACTCTCAACGCCTGACTGCTTAACCGATGAATCGTATTCCATCGTTTCAAACTGGAAGATGTATTGCGGAGTCATCCAGTTGCGAGGGTCCATATAATACTTAACCGCCTTTTCAGACGCGGCAACCCAGTTTGGCGATTCAACAACACGGTAATATCCGTCGCTGTAACAGTTTGAACAGGTACAGTAATACGCTTTGGAGCGCGATGACAGTTTTTGAATTGACTGATGTCTGTGACTGCTTCTTTCGCCGTTAATTGCGGTCTGCCAGTTGAGACCTGTTTTGAGTGGCTTAAACTCCCAGTTTGGATATTTGCTGTGCAGTTTTGTAAGAATAGTTACATAAGATTCGGGGAAGTCTTTATCACGCAGCGTCTGTGCGTATGACGCCGCTGAAACGGCATATGATACAGGTGATACCACCATAAAAATCATAACAAACGTCAATAATAATGACAGTATTTTTTTGCTCATAAAATCATCTCCTTGATAATTCGGAGTTCGGACTTTTACAATATGATAACATTTTGTAACTGTTTTGTCAAATTAACGAGAGTGCTAAACGACTTTATTGCGGTTATTTGTAAATTATTGTCGCATTATGTAAAATACCATCTTGATAATAAACGTTTTATAATATATAATGATATTAACAAACACTAAGGCTATGGTGATTAATATGCCGGGAAAGAAATCAGAACATATAAAAAGTGCAGACAAAAAAGCAAAGGGTTTGCTGCAAAGAAATATAGTTTTGCTGCGCAAAGAATACGGGCTAACCCAGCAGATGGTCGCAGACGCTCTGGGTATTAACCGAGGAACTTACTGCAATTATGAAAACAGAACCCTGCCGCCGCAATATTTAATTATAAGGCTTGCTCAGATATATAACATATCGCCCGACGTTTTTTACAAAGACGATTTAAAGTCCAATATACTGAGCGTGAAATCTTCTGACAGTTTTTCAGATGACGAATATTTTAACGAACTGACAGACAGCGAAAAGTTGCTTATAATGAAATACCGCCTGTTAAAAAAGGCTGATAAGGCGGAAATCTACAAAATAATTGATGAAAAAACCAATAATGAATAAAAACCTTGAAACTAACGTTTCAAGGTTTTTATTGTTATATAGCCTCTTTAATTGCGGCAAGAAGTTCATCATAAGTTTCAAAAGCAGGAAGTTCGGGATAGTCCTTTTTAATCTGCTCTGTGCTTTTGAACAGGAAGCCTGCCTTGCTTGCCTGAATCATGCCAAGGTCGTTGAAACTGTCGCCGCTTGCAATAGTTTCATATCCGATAGACTGCAGCGCTTTAACGGTGGTGAGTTTTGACTTTTCACATCTCATTTTAAAGCCTGTAACCTCGCCGCTGTCGCTGACAATAAGTTCGTTACAAAAGATTGTAGGATAGCCGAGTTTTGCCATAAGCGGCGCCGCAAACTGTGTGAAAGTGTCGCTTATGATAATAACTTGACCGAGTTTGCGAAGTTCGTCAAGGAATTCCTTTGCACCGTCCATCGGCTCAATCTTTTCGATAGTTTGCTGAATTTCCCTGAGTCCGAGTCCGTGCTCTTTAAGGATATTCAGACGGTAGTTCATAAGTTTGTTGTAGTCGGGCTCATCGCGCGTGGTACGTTTAAGTTCAGGGATACCGCTTGCTTCGGCAAACGCAATCCAGATTTCAGGCACGAGAACGCCCTCTAAATCAAGGCATACAATATGCATAGTTTTGTCCTCCGGTATAGTTTATTTAAAGAATAATGGCAGTTTTTCGAGGAAAATAATATCCTCGCGCTCTGCGCTTTCACCCTCTGCAAGAGGAGCGCAGGAAGCAACGATGTTGCCACCGAACTCTTTAACGAGTTTCTCTACTGCTTTAAGGCTCTCGCCCGTTGAGATAACATCGTCTACAATAAGAACCCTCTTACCGCAAAGCAAATCGCCGTCCTCGTGACCGAGGTAGAGTGTTTGCTCTTTCTGCGTGGTGATTGAGGTTACAGACACCTTGACAGGGTCATCCATATAAACCTTAACTGATTTACGTGCAACGATGTACTTTTTGCCGCTCTGCTTGCTCATTTCGTAAGCAAGAGGAATCGACTTAGCCTCAGGTGTAACGATATAGTCGAACTCAGGAACTTTTTTGAGCAGGTCGCGCGCACAGCACTCAGCAAGTTCAACATCGCCAAACAGAATGAATGCGGCAATGTCGAGATTGTCTGATACAGAAAACTTCTGAAGTTGACGTGTAAGTCCTGCAATGTGAAGTTCGTAAAACTCTTTATCCTTTTTTTTCATATTTGGTGTAATCATATAAGACCCTCTCCTAACTCACAGCCACCGATAAGGTGGAAGTGTAAATGCATAACGGTCTGACCTGCGCCAGCGCCGCAGTTGTTGATAATTCTGTAATCTTCTATCCCCTGCGACTTAGCAATTTCGCCGAGTTTTTCAAAGATATGCGCAACGTACTTGCTGTTATCTGCAGTAATATCGTTTGCACATTCTATATGCTCTTTAGGCACAGCGAGGATATGCACAGGTGCAACGGGATTGAGGTCTTTGAACGCAACCATCATCTCGTCCTCATAAACCTTTGTGGACGGAATGTTGCCGTTTATAATTTCACAAAAAACGCACATAGTTATCTCCTATCCTAAAATTTTTTTAACGATTTCTGACGTTGCAGCGATTGCAGAGTCAAGTTTTGACAAATCTTTAGCGCCAGCCATTGCGCTGTCAGGTCTGCCGCCACCGCCGCCTCCTGCAAGTTTAGCAACTTCGCGGACAACGTCGCCCGCCTTAACGCCTTTTGCAATGGCATTTTTGCCGCAGATAGCAACGATTGTCGCCTTTGCGCCGTTTGTACCGGCGATGATTGCAACCGCATTGTCGTTAGACGCTTTAAGGTCGTCGCCCATAGCACGTAGTGCGTCAGGCGTTGCGCCGTCAATCTTAGCAGTCATAATCTCAATACCGTCAATTATTTCAGGTGCTGAGAACATATCAGCACTCTTGAGTTTAGTAATCTCGGCGTTGAGGTTCTGAATAGCCTTGAGGTGTTCTTTATTCTCGTTAACAAGAGCAGTAACCTTGCTGACAACGTCATTTTCGCCGGATTTGAGAGCGGAAGCAACGGTTTTAACAGTCATTTCAGCCGCTTTGAGTGAAGCGAGCAGGTTCATACCTGTAAGCGCGGTAATTCTTCTGACACCGCTTGCAACGGACGCTTCGGACACAATCTTGAACAGTCCGAGTTCACCGCTGTTTGCAACGTGTGTACCGCCGCAGAACTCTGTTGAAAAGTCGCCTGCTTTAACAACGCGTACAACGTCGCCATACTTTTCGCCAAAGAGCATCATTGCGCCCATCTTCTTAGCGTCCTCAATAGGCATTTCCATCATCTCAACAGGGCTTGCGCTCATAATGAAGTTGTTAACGATAATTTCAACCTCGTTAATCTCCTCCTGAGTGAGGGCATTGAAGTGTGTGAAGTCAAATCTCACAATACTCTCGTCAACAAGCGAGCCAGCCTGCTCAACATGGTTGCCAAGCACCTGACGGAGAGCCGCCTGCAGAAGGTGAGCCGCTGTGTGGTTGCGCATAATAGCGCGGCGACGATTTTCATCAATCTCTGCAGAAACCTTGTCGCCTACAGAGATTACGCCGTCTTTAACAGCACCGCTGTGAAGATATACTTTATCGTCATTTTTATTTGTGTCGTTAACTGCGAATACGCCTGCGCCACCTGAAATCAAGCCGCTGTCGCCGACCTGTCCGCCTGATGTTGCGTAAAACGGAGTTGTGTCAAGCACAACATAGCCCTTTTCGCCAGCGCCGAGCATATCAACAAGTTCGCCGTCAGAGTTGACAAGCGCTTTGACAGTTGCCTCGGCTGTGAAATCTGTGTAACCGACAAAGTTAGTTGCATCAGTTTCAATCTTAACCGAACTGCCCTTCCAGGCGTCTGCGCCTGCATCCTTACGAGCGGCGCGGGCAGTCTTTTTCTGTTTATCAAGGAGTTCATTAAAGCGTGCTTCATCAACTTCTATACCGCGCTCAGCAAGGATATCCTTTGTGAGGTCAAGCGGGAAGCCGTATGTGTCGTTAAGTTTGAATGCGTCATCACCGCTGAACACGCCGTTCTTAATATTCTTCATATGCTCCTCAAGGAGTTCAAGACCTGCGTCGATTGTCTTGCCAAAAGATTCTTCCTCTGAAAGGATAACCTTTTTGATAAGTTCTGCCTTGTCCTTGAGTTCAGGATAAGCGGTTTCGTTTTCTTTAATAACGGTGTCGCAAACCTTATAGAGGAAAGGCTCGTTTACGCCGAGAAGTCTGCCGTGACGGCAAGCGCGTCGGATAAGTCTGCGAAGAACGTATCCCCTGCCGCCGTTTGACGGAATAACACCGTCGCCAATCATAAAGGTTGATGAACGAACGTGGTCTGTGATAACGCGCAGTGACACATCATTATTATCGTTATCGTGATATTTGACTCCTGAAATTTCAGAAATCTTTTTCATTATATTCTGAACGGTATCAACTTCAAAAATATTGTCAACTCCCTGCAGAATGCAAGCAAGACGCTCAAGACCCATACCCGTGTCAATGTTGGGGTGGTCGAGCGGAGTATAATTGTTGTTGCCGTCATTTTCAAACTGAGTGAATACGTTGTTCCAGAACTCTGTAAATCTGTCACACTCACAGCCGGGTGCGCAGTCAGGCGAGCCGCAACCGTACTTTTCGCCGCGGTCAAAATAAATCTCACTGCAAGGGCCGCAAGGACCTGAGCCATGCTCCCAGAAATTATCCTCTTTGCCAAGACGGACAATGTGTGACGGGTCAACTCCGTTTTGCTTTGTCCAGATTTCAAACGCTTCGTCGTCGTTTTCATAAATCGTGACATAGAGTTTGTCAACAGGCATTTCAAGCACCTGTGTGCAGAATTCCCACGCCCAGGCAGTTGCTTCCTTTTTAAAATAATCTCCGAATGAGAAGTTGCCGAGCATTTCAAAGAAAGTGCCGTGGCGGTCTGTTTTGCCGACCTGTTCAATATCCGGTGTTCTGATACACTCCTGGCAGGTGGTTACACGCTTTCTCGGCGGCGTAACCTCGCCTGTGAAATACTTTTTCATCGGAGCCATACCCGAGTTAATCAGAAGCAGACTCTTGTCATTATTGGGTACAAGGGAAAAACTCGGAAGGCGCAGATGACCTTTGCTTTCAAAAAATGAAAGATATTTTTCCCTCAAATCATTAAGTGATGTCCATTCCATATATGTTATACCTCATCAGGTTAATTTAATTAAATAAAGCGTTACGCCGCGATTATTATAAAATAACCGCGGCTTCAACACAATAATTAGAGCTTTTCAGCAATCTTTGCAAGTTCCTGCAACTCATCTTTAGTAAAGGTAAGACCTTTGCTCATTTTGTCGTGCTCCGGTGACCAGTCTCTAACGTCAACCTTTGGCTCGCGACCGTTCCAGGAAATCATATTGACCTCTCTTGTCCAGCCTCTTGCAGTTTCGCTGATTGTACCGAGATGCTCAGTGATTTCGTACTTGATTTCAGGCATTTTACACTCCTCCTTTTTTAATAGATTATATTTAGGTTATAATTTGCTGACAATTTCTTTAGTATCCTGTGCAATCATAAGTTCTTCGTCAGTTGCAAGGATGAATACTCTGACTTTATCTTCAGGCTTTGTGAGTTCTGCTTCAGCGCCCTTTTGTGTGGAAGCGTTAACTTCCTCATTAATCTCAACGCCGAGATAGCCGAGGTATGAGCAGATTTTCGAGCGAAGCCATACGCCGTTTTCGCCGATACCGCCGGTGAACACGATTGCGTCAACGCCGTTCATTGCCGCTACATACGAGCCGATGAACTTGGCAATCTGATAAGCCTGCATTTCGTGAGCGAGGATTGCCCTCTCATTACCCTTATCCTGTGCGGCGCAGATATCTCTGTCATCAGATGAAACGCCTGATACTGCGTTAACGCCTGACTTTTTGTTGAGAAGCGTGTCCATATCGTCAGGAGTAAGGTTCTCTTTCTTCATAATAAATGTAACTGCAGACGGGTCAACTGCACCAGAGCGTGTACCCATCATAAAGCCGTCAAGCGGTGTGAAGCCCATTGAGGTGTCAATAACCTCGCCGTTTTTAACAGCAGCGATAGATGAGCCGTTACCGAGGTGGCAAGTGATAGTTTTAAGTTCCTCAAACTTAACGCCCATTTTGTCTGCAACTCTGTGAGACACAAACTTGTGTGAAGTACCGTGGAAGCCGTATTTACGCACACCGTACTTTTCATAATACTCATAAGGGATAGCGTACATATACGCTTTTGCAGGCATTGTTGAATGGAACGCGGTATCAAAAACGAATACCTGCGGAACATCTTTGCCAACAACGTTAACACAAGCCTCATAACCCTGAAGGTTTGCAGGGTTGTGAAGCGGAGCAAGCGGTGAGAGTTCCTTAATCGCTTCAACAACTTCGTCAGTAACAAGAACTGAACTCTTGTACTTATCGCCGCCCTGTACTACGCGGTGGCCGATAGCGTCAATCTCGCTGAAGGAGTTAACAACTTTGTGCTCGCCTTCAGAAATAAGATGCTTAACTTCGTTAAATGCGTCGGTGTGAGTTGGAAGTTCTTTATCGTAAGTGAACTTTTCTCCTCCGACTTTAAGAATAACATTTTCTTCGCCGCCTTCTATTTTAAGGGAGCGTCCGAGAACCAAAGCGTCGGCTAATTTTCTTCTTGCAGTTTCGTAAATTTTTTGTGCCGTTGTTCTTCCTACTCCGAGCTGTGTTCCGCATTCTTCTTGGCTAAGCCCTTCTTTGTCAATCAGGCGTATTGTCTCATATTCGTCCACTGTCAAAATGATAGGTTCCGACACCTGTTTTTCCATGGTTGAAAATTCAAGATTTTCGGGAAACCGGCACACCCTGCGGCATTTTGTAGGTCTTGACAATATCATTACCTCCTTTACAAATACAGTGATATTATAACAAAGTTTCGGGCATATGTCAATAATATTATTGAC
>ONXZ01000096.1 GCA_900321905.1 uncultured Eubacteriales bacterium | reverse complement strand
TGAAAAAATTATTAACGAACTCGATGATTTACACGCAAGAATCAAGGATTATCTTGATATTCTCGCTCACGAAACGAGAATTCTCGACATCATCAAAGAGGAATCACGCGAGATTGCAGAGAAGTTCGGCGATGAGCGCCGCACAGAGATTTCCGCTTTCACCGGCGACGTTGACGACGAGGACTTAATCCCCGTTGAGGACTGCATACTCACGCTGACCGAGCGCGGATATATGAAGCGCCAGACGGTTGACACCTACCGTGCGCAAAACCGCGGCGGCAAGGGCATTATGGGTATGTCGCGCCGTGAGGAGGACTACGCAAAGACAATGTTTGCCTGCTCAACCCACGACTTTGTGCTTATTTTCACCAACAAGGGCAAAGTGTTCAAGATGAAAGGTTATCAGATTCCTGAAGCGTCGAGAACGAGCAAGGGTATGAACGTTGTTAACCTGCTCCCTCTTGAGCAGGACGAAACCGTATCCGCTATGGTTAAAATTCCGGAGGAAGAGGACAGAGCATATCTCTGCATGGTTACGCGAAACGGTATAATCAAACGTACTGCGATTAACCAGTACGAACACATCCGCAAGAGCGGTATTATTGCAATCAATCTTGACGAGGGTGACGAACTCTGCTGGGTTGACATCACTGACGGCGAACGTGAACTGATTGTTGCGACTCACGACGGTATGGCTATCTGCTTTAAGGAGAGCGACGCAAGGCTCATAGGCAGAACGGCACGCGGCGTTAAGGCTATCCAACTCAAGGACGGCGACTACGTTGTCGGTTTTGCTGTGTCTGTTGAGGGCAAACAACTGCTCACTGTAAGCGAAACAGGCTACGGCAGAAAGAGCGAATTTTCCGACTACCGTGTGCAGTCAAGAGCAGGTAAAGGTCTCATCAACTACCGCACAGCGCAGTTTGGCAAGGTCGCTATGATTGCGCCTGTTGATGATGAAAACGATGTAATTATGATTACAACCGACGGCATTGTTATACGCACGCACGCCGACCAGATTTCTGACGTTAAGCGTCCGGGCAAGGGTGTTAAGGTTATGCGTGTTAATGACGGCGAACGCATTGCAACACTCTCAATCGTAGATAAGTACGAGGAAGAGGAAGAATTTGACGGCGAAGCGCCTCAGACCGACGAAAACGGCGAGGAAACTGTACAGACGCCTGAAAATGGCGAAACTGAGGAGCCGAGTGCTGAGTAATATTTACAAATTATTCACCGCATATTAAAATGCGTTCAATTAACAGCAGTTATAAATATACCGTAAATGTATAAGAGGAGAAATCATATTGGATAAGGATTACAATATTGATGATATTCTCTCTGAATTAAAAGAACACAGAGAAGAAGAAAAACCCCTTGAACCGCCGCAACCGCCTATAAGCGCAGAAAGTGCTGACCCAGAGCCGGTTGACGAAGCGCAAATAAAGGACAATAACCCCGAGCCGCCGCAGGACGTGTCGCAAGACACTGCCCCCGACGCGCTGCCTGAGCCGCAGCGCGATGAAAGGCAGCAGCAAAACGAAGAAGTTGCCTCAATAAATATCATTGATGTTTCAGAGGACGACAGCGGCGAGGTTGAAATTACAGACGGCGAGGAAGAAGATTCAGATGACGACCCGCCTAAGCCTTACGTTTCAAAGGGTAGCAAAAGGCGCAAAATAGCAATTGCAGTGCTGTCTGTTCTGCTCGCGCTGGTTATCGCGGCAGGCGCTACTACATATCTTGTTGCAAACAATATGCTCAACAATCTCATCAAAAACAATGCCAACCCCGTTGCCACAACCGAAAAACCGTGGACGGGTATGGATAAACTTGAGGAAAATTTTGAGCCTATTGAGGAAAAAGAGGCAACAGAACTTGCTTCCCTGCAGGATATGATTAAAGACTGGTACTACAACGGCACGCCGTGTAGTTCGACCCATGTTCTCAATGTTCTGCTGATTGGCGAGGACACTCGCGGCAAAAAAATTCTTGAAGAGGGAACGCGTGCCGACTCGGCAATAATCGTGAGTGTAAATATTGACACTAAGCAGATTACGCTGACTTCCATTTTGCGTGACGCCTGGGCTTACTACGAAAAGGAAAAAGGTCACGAGGACACCGGCGAGTTTAATAAAATCAACGCCGCGATGTCGGTGGGCGATATCAACTCATACATAAACTGCCTTGAAAATCTGTATAAAATAGAGATTGACAACTATGCGATAGTTAACTTTGACTCGTTTGAAGGCATTGTTGACGAACTCGGAGGCGTTAAACTTGAACTGACGAGCGCCGAGATTGACGAGATTAACAACAACCCAACCCGCTACGGTAATGTTACGATTAACAAGACGTTTGACGGCGACAAGGGCAAAGTTAAACTCAACGGCAAGCAGGCGCTTGCGTACTGCCGTATACGCAAACTTGATTCGGACAACAAGCGTGCCGACAGGCAAAAAACCTGCCTGATTGAGATTTTTAACCAGACAAAGAACGCGTCCACAATCAAGTTGCTGAAAGTTGTAGACAAACTTATACCGTATGTTCAGACAAGTTTCGGCAAGAGCGACATTGTAAGAATTGCCAAATATGCACTGACGCAGGGTTGGCTGAAGTTTGATGTTTATATGCAAAATGTGCCGGAAAACAACCTGAAGGGCGGTATTTACTACGAGCAGTGGATTTGGCGTCCTGACTATCCTGCAGACGCATATATGATGCAGTCGATAATCTACGGCAAGTCTAACATCACACTTGCCCATGTCAGACCGGACACTGCAAATTGCCCTGACAGCGGCTTTTACAGTGAGGGCAGTATCGCGATGTACAACGTAATTTATAACAATAATTACGGTGAAACCACAAAAATTGAAACAACGACAAAAGAAGAAGAGGACTCCGAGTGAGTCCTCTTCTTTTAATGATGAATTATGAATGATGAATTATGAATGATGAATTATGAATTGATGTTACTCGGCTTCGTCACCTGCGGTGACATTTTTGCTAGCGCAGACGCTCCCCTCTGTCACTTCGTGACATCTCCCCGTTAATCGGGGAGTACCTCACAGGGGAATCTCATCGTTCCCTACGAAATGCGCACACCGTAGGGGCTGACGACCTCGGCAGCCCGCAATATAATCGGAGCGAAGCGACAAACCTCGAGCCTGTAGCTTGTAGCTAATCTTCAATTTTCAATTCTCAGTCTTCAATTCTTCAAGCGACTGCGGCGAAGTGTCGATTACCTCCATTTTACGCCCGCGCATCCAGAGCGACGGAGTTATGCGGCACTTAAAGCCGTAACCTGCGTCCATTTGCCAGTGCGCAGTCGGCGCTTCAGGCAAGCCGTAACTTGCAAGGATGGTCGTCAGCACGCCGCCGTGGGTGACGATTGCGATATTCTGATTGCCCGTTTTGATACAGCCGTCAATCACCTTTTCAAAAGCGGTGCAAACGCGGTGAACAAACTCGGCGTTGCTCTCGCCGTGCGGAGGTCGCGCAGTTATGTCGCCGCGCAGCCACTGATGAAAGTCGTCGTTGTCTTTGAGTTCGTCAGCGGTCAGTCCCTCGAACTCGCCGAAATTGTATTCGATAAACTGATCTATTACAATTTTGTTATTTTTTGGGAACATAATTTCAGCACTTTGCATTGCGCGTTTGAGCGGCGAAACAAAGACCGCGTCAACCTCAGGATAATGGTGGTGCGCCTTGATGTTTTTTAGGTCTGATATACTATCAGTAGTTAGTGGCAAATCAGTATGCCCAATATACTGTGCGTTGATATTTCCCTTTGTCAATCCGTGACGGAACAAATAAAGCGTGTATGATTTCACAATTATCACCTTCCGAAAAACTGCGCTATCAGCGCATTTATTACAAAAAATTACAAAAACTAATTGCTTATTTACAATATGTATAATTGGTTATATAATGAATAAGGCATTACAGACAGTATAAAATTTCAGATATAGAGATGTATAAAATGAATAAAGAAAAGTTATCAAAATTTTCAGAAGTGCTGTCCCGTCTGCGTAAAGAAAGAGGAATAAGTCAGAAAAAAGCGGCGACGGATTTGGGTATATCACAGGCACTTCTTTCACATTATGAAAAGGGTATCAGAGAGTGCGGACTTGATTTTGTAATCAAGTGCAGCGAGTATTACAACGTTACAACCGACTATCTGCTTGGCGTGAGCGAAAGCAGGAACGGCGTAACCACAGATTATTTTGGCAGTGAGGAGGACGGTGAGTCCCTCGCTCTTTTAACGTGTGCTGCAAAACAACTGCTTGATACAGCGGTTGCGGCTTCTTCAGGCACAAACTCAAGCAAGTTTGTATCCGACTACTATATGCTTGCGCTCTACCGTGGCGCGCTGACTCTTGCAAAAGCAGGCGCGATACCAAAAGAACTTTTCAGAATTGACCACAATGTGGCGCGCGAACTTGCGTCAGCCGCTATTGCAGTTGAGGACGCGAAGTTTGCACTGATTGAGGACAGGTCGCGTACGGGGAACGACGGCACCGATTATTCGGCAATCAGCAGCCTTGTTGAACAGGCGGAGACCTTTATCCTCGAAAATTATATAATGGAATAACTTTTAACTAAGACAGTCGCAATGCGGCTGTTTTAATTTTTGTTTCGTCTGAGATAGTTGAGAATTATGTCGCTTGAAATCTTTGCCGCAATGTGCTTAAAGGCAGGATAGTCAATCTGCACGTTTTTATCGCCGCCGTCGCTGATAGTGCGCAAAACGGCAAACGGAATTTTGTTAACGTAGCACACCTGACCGATTGCGCCGCCCTCCATCTCGCCGCAGACAGCGCCGAAGTCTGACACAATTTCGTCCTTGAGTTCCTGCGACGCGATAAACGTGTCGCCGCTTGCAATAATGTCGTGGTGGCACCTGTATTTGCAGGCGAGCACGCTGTCAATAAGACTGTTTGATATGTCGCTGTCAGTCGCAAAAGAAGTAACTCCGTCAAAAATCAGACCCTTAACTCCGTCAACAGCCGACGTGTCAAAATCGTACTGGCAAACATCGCTTGCAACAACGACATCTTTGATAACAACGTTTTCGTTAAGCGAGCAGGCGATACCGATGTTGATAATCGAGTCGATGTCAAACTTATCAATCATCATCTGCGTGCAGAGCGCGGCGTTGACTTTGCCGGGCGAACACTGCGCAACGCACACGTCGGTATCCGCAATTTTGCCGCACACAAATTCAATGCCGGCAAAGGTAGTGACCTCTTTGTTTTCAACAATATTTTTTAACGCGGCAACTTCCACGTCCATAGCGCCTATAATACCTAACATAAAGCCTCCATATTAATGATGAATTATGAATTGAGGTTTGGCGTTGCCCGCATACGAAAAAAATACAGGTTATTTTATTGCACAATTTTGTTACAATTTGTTGTCTGCAAATGGGGCATACGCAATATATAGAGTATTATAATATATAAATAAAATAAATACAAGTTTTAGTTGACAAATTGCCCTAATTTTAATATAATATCAACGCTGTTAGTGTAACCTTGCGGTTACACAATGGATAATTGAGAGTTGAGAATTGAGAATTTAGGACGGGCTCTGCCCGTACCCGATTATAAATAATTCTCCATTCTCCATTCTTCATTCTCAATTCTTAAACGCCTATGCTATACCGCATAGAGAACATATAGATTAAGACCAGTTTAATCTTGAGAAGGAGTGAAAAAGATGAAAAGAACTTTCCAGCCAAAGAAAAGACATGCCAAGAAGGAGCACGGCTTCAGAAAGAGAATGTCAACAAGAAACGGTAGAAAGGTACTTGCTCGCCGCAGAGCCAAGGGCAGAAAAAGACTTTCTTACTAATCAACAACAATTGCTGAAAATGGGGGCGGATTTGTGAAAAGTCAGACCCTGAAGGAAAACAAGGATTTCCGCAGGCTGTATTACAGGGGCAAAAGCGTTGCTTCGCCCTGCCTTGTGACCTATGCAATGAGGTCAAGGGGCGGCGTGCGATACGGTATCACCACATCCAAAAAAATCGGAAACGCAGTTGAGCGCAACCGCTCGCGCCGCGTTATCAGAGCCGCGTTTGCAGGACTTGAAGAGCAAATCGGCGGCAACTGGGATATTGTATTTGTTGCACGCGGCAAGACGAGCCATGTCAAAATGCAGCGTGTGCAAAAGGAAATGGCAGAGCATTTGAAACAACTGGGTGTTATCAATGAAAACGATTAACGAACTGCTTAAAAAAGCGGTAGTGTTTTTGATAAGAACTTACCAACTCACACTGTCGCCGCGGTTTTCACACGGCGCTTGCAGGTACACGCCCACATGCTCGCAGTACGCTCTCGAAGCGGTGGAAATTCACGGTGTTTTTAAGGGAACGCTTCTCGCAATACGGCGTATTATGAGGTGCAATCCGCTATTTAAGGGCGGCTATGACCCTGTTCCCCCGAAAAAAGACAAGTAAATGAGGAAAAAGTAAAGTGTATTTTGATTTTGTAACAATGGCGTCGCAGTCTGCCGCAAACGGTGGATTATTCGGCAAACTGTTTTGGCCGCTTTACTGGTTTTTCGGCAAGTGTATGGAAGGACTGCTCTTTGTTTTTGACAACAAGTACTTCCTTGCGCTGATTGTATTTACTATTCTTACACGACTTGTGCTGTTTCCGTTTAACCTCAAACAGCAAAAAACGATGGCAAAGACCAATCGTATACAGCCGAAAATTCAGAAAATTCAGAAAAAGTACAACATCAACGCTATAACAGACGGCAGGCAGCGCCAGAAAGCCAATCAGGCTATGCAGGAGGAAATGCAGGCGCTCTATGCACGCGAGGGTCACAACCCGATGAATATGGGCTGCGGTCCGATGGCGTTTCAGATGGTATTCCTGATGGGTATTATCGGTATTATCTACTATCCTGTTGAGTATATCCTCAACATCAAAATTTCCGACTATCAGGACGCTGTTGCTAAAATCATCAACTTCAAAGCAACAGGAACTAACAGATACCTTCAGCTTGACCTTATCCGTAACATTGCAGATTATAAGGCAGACCTTCTGGCAAACAGTTCAAAGGTCGGCGGTATTTTTACAGAGCAGTCAATCGCTAAGATTGAGGCGTTCAAGGACGGACTTAATATCTTTGGCATTGATATGAGCCAGGTACCGACCTGGAAAGGCATAATTGTAATTATACCGATTTTGTGTCTTGTTACATCAATCGCGTCAACTCTTGTTTCAACATTAATTCAGAAGAAGAACAACCCTGCAGTGTCCCAGCAGCAGTCACAGATGCTGCTTATGATGCTGATGATGCCGCTGTTTTCGTTTTACATTTCGTTCAAACTGCCTGCGGCAGTAGGTTTCTACTGGGTTATTTCAAACCTTGTGGCAATCGCACAGCAACTTGTTATGGCAAAGTTCTTCCCGCCAAAGCGCAACATAGCGCGCGAAATGGTTGAAAACACGATTTACAGAAGGTCGCGTGAAGAAAGTATCAAAAAAATGAAAAACAGTAACTAACGGCAGTTTTGCCGTGACATACGGAGGATTTATGATAAAGGAATTTATCGCAACCGGTAAAACGCTTGAGGAAGCAATTGCAAACGCAAAAGCCGGTCTGAATGCTCCTGAGAAGTTTGAACTCGACGTTCATATTGAAGTGCTTGAACAGCCGCGCAAAAAGATACTTGGTCTTTTCGGCGGCGCAGACGCAAAAGTCAAAGCCGTGTATGACGACGGAGTTAAAGAGAAAAAGGCTTCAAAGAAGCAGAACAAAAAGAATAAATCTGCAGCAAAGCAGGCTGACAAAAAAGCAGAGCCTAAAAATAAGGCTCAGCAGCAGCCAAAGAAAGCAGAGCAGCAGAAAAAGGCGCAAAAGCCTGCACAGCCAAAGAAAGACGACGCACCTAAAAAGGAAAAGGACTATCCTGCAAGCGTTGACCTTGACTATGCAAAGAACTACCTTGGCGAAATTATTAAAGGGCTCAAGGTTGAGGACGCAAAAATCGACGCCACTTATGAAGAAGGCGTGATTAATATTGAACTTGACTGCGAGGATTACGGTATCATTATCGGCAGAAGGGGCGAAACACTCGATTCGATTCAGTATCTCCTCTCCCTCGCTATGAAGAAGAATTCGGGCAGTTATGTCAGAGTTTCAATCAACGTGGGCAACTACCGCGAAAAGAGAAATGAAACTTTAAGACATCTTGCAAGCAAGAATTCGCAGTACGTGCTTCGCACAGGCAGAAGATACACTTTCGAGCCTATGAATCCGTACGAAAGAAGAATTATCCACACCGCTGTTCAGGAGATTGAGGGCGTTGAGTCACGCTCAATCGGCTACAATCAGGACAGACGCGTTGTGATTGAACCCGAAGGCGGAGTTAAACCTCGCCAGAATCGCGGCAGAGGCAGCAAGGGCGGCGCAAAGAGCGCGGCTGTAACCACTAAACCTGCTGATTACACACCTAAAAAGGACAGAGCGGATTTGCCGAAGTACGGCAAAATTGAGCTTAACAAAGAGTAGGAAATTAGGCGAACGCTCTGCGTTCGCTTAATTAATTTTAAAGAGAAGAAAACGACTATGACCACTACTATCGCGGCAATATCCACCGGCAACGCTCCGGGCGGAATAGGCGTTATCCGCATAAGCGGTGAAAACGCTGTCAAAATTGCAAACAGCGTGTTTGAGTGCAGGGACAAGTCCTCGCTTTTAGACCTTGACGGCTATCGGGCAAAGTTCGGCAGCATTGTCATTGACGGTGAAAAGCAGGACGACGNNCCGTTGCGCTTGTTTTCCGTGCGCCGAGAAGTTACACAGGCGAAGACGTTGCAGAACTTTCCGTCCACGGCGGTATGCTCGCGGTACAAAAAACGCTTGACGCTGTGTTCAAAGCGGGCGCAGTCCCTGCCGAAGCAGGCGAGTTCACAAAACGTGCGTTTTTAAACGGCAAAATGGACTTAACGCAGGCGGAATCTGTTGCAGACATCATTTCCGCAGAGGGCGAAGAAGCGCTCAAATCCTCGTTTTCAGCACTTCACGGAAGAACGAGCAGAAGTGTAAACGCTGTGCTTGAAAAGTTACTTGACGCGTCCGCGACTATGGCGGCGTGGGTTGATTATCCCGATGAGGAAATCCCCGAAATGACTGAAACCGCGCTTGGCGCTACGCTTGAGTTTTGCAAAGCGGAACTTGAGAGCCTGCTCAAAAACTACGACAAGGGGCAGACCGTCAAAAACGGCGTGGATACAGCGATTGTCGGCAGACCGAATGTAGGCAAATCGAGCCTGATGAATATGCTCACCGGCACGGACAAGAGCATTGTCACCCACATTGAGGGTACAACGCGCGACATTGTTGAGGAAGATGTGCGGCTTGGCGGCATTGTTCTTCATCTTAAAGACACTGCAGGTCTGCGCGAGTCGGGCGATTTAGTCGAAAATATCGGCATTGAAAAAGCGTACAAAGCGCTTGACGAAGCACGTCTGGTGCTCGCCGTGTTTGACAGTTCCGAGGGTCTGACTGACGAAGATAAAGAAATTGTAAAGCGTTGCGACGGCAAACTTTCTGTTGCAGTTATCAACAAAACAGACCTTGAAAAAGTTGCCGACACAGCGGAGATTGAGGCGGCGTTTGACCGCACAGTTTACATCAGCGCAAAGAACGACGAAGGACTCGAAGAACTTGAGAGCGCAGTAACATCACTGCTCGGTGTGGCTGATTTTGACAGCAACGCTCCCCTGCTCGCGAATATGCGCCAGAAGCAGCACTGCGCCTCGGCGCTCGCATCCGTGACAGAAGCACTTGACGGAGTTGCGCTGGGCGTAACGTTTGACGCAATCAACGTTATGATTGACGCTGCGGCAGACGAACTGCTGTCGCTTACGGGTAAAAAAGCAAACGCAGAGGTTGTAAACAACATTTTCAGCAAATTCTGTGTGGGTAAATAAATCAGCTTCAGGCTGCAGGCTGCAAGCTACAGGCTTGAGGGTGGACTCCGTCCACACCTGATTTTATTCGGGTCGATGCTCCGCAATAAAAATGCTGTGCGCAGCACCCAATCCCTTGAGTCTTGAGTCTATCCCCTTGAGTCTGACTTGCGCATCAAAAAATTTTAATTCATCACTCATCATTAAGGAAAAATTATGTATTTTGCAGGACACTATGACGTTATAGTAATCGGTGCGGGGCACGCAGGTATTGAGGCTGCCCTTGCTTCGGCGCGCCTTGGTGTAAGCACAGCCGTGTTCACGATAAACCTCGACTGGGTCGGCAATATGCCGTGTAATCCGTCAATCGGCGGCACGTCCAAAGGTCACCTTGTGCGTGAGATTGACGCACTCGGCGGTGAAATGGGCAAAGCGGCGGACAAATACTCACTCCAGTCGCGTATGCTCAACCTCGGCAAAGGTCCTGCCGTTCATTCCCTGCGAGCACAGATTGACAGGCGCGAATATTCCGCAGGAATGAAACACACACTCGAACTGCAGGAAAATCTTGACATTCGTCAGGGTGAAATCTGCGACCTTTATAAAACTGACGACAATTTGTGGCACGCTGTTACAAGGCTTGACGCGGAGTTCACGGCAAAGGCTGTGATTATCGCAACAGGCACCTTCCTCGGCGGCAGAGTCTATATTGGCGATGTGTCTTACGAGAGCGGACCTGACGGAATGTTCCCGTCAAACGCGCTGTCTGCGGCGCTCAAAAAACTTGATATTCCGCTACGCCGTTTTAAGACAGGCACGCCGAGCCGTGTTAACAGGCGTTTTGTGAATTTTGATGAACTTGAAGTTCAGCACGGCGATGAGCGAACGGTTCCCTTTTCGTTTGAAACTGAAACTCCGCCGGAAAACAAAGTCGTTTGCCACATAACATATACTAATGAAAAGACAAAGCAGATTAT
>ONXZ01000046.1 GCA_900321905.1 uncultured Eubacteriales bacterium | reverse complement strand
CAGTGACCAAGGGTTTCAGTATACTTCATCGGCGTACTTTAACCTAACCACATCATACGGCATTTCGCAGTCAATGTCAAGACGCGGTAATCCATATGATAACTCTTTAGCCGAAAATTTCTTTTCAATCCTAAAAACAGAGTGCATCCACCGCGTCAAGCTGCGCAGCTATGAGGAGGCGCGCCTCCTCATAGCTGAATACATCCACTTCTACAACAATATCCGTATCCAAACAAAAACAAAACTGACACCCTTAGAACAAAGATGTCAGTTCGTTGCTTAAATCTTAATATTCTACACCACAGGGATGTTTTTGTACTGTCTGCACAATCTGGGGCAGTTCAGTATTCAGCGGATTTTTGATTATTTCTCGTAAGTGAAGTTATCTGACTGAGTGCCGACAAGTGAGGCAAAGGAGGATTTAAACTTCGCTTTTTTTGTGCTGTCGCTTATACGCTTAATTTGTGCATAATCGCGACCGTTGATTATTCCGTCGCCGTTCATATCAACTGCAACAACAGGAATAGTTACGCTGCCGTTTTCGCTGACTGTGAAAGGAACTCTGTTTACAAAGGTACCGTTTGCACTCACCTCAGCAAAATGCGTAGAACCGCTCTGCAGCCTGATACTTGCCGTTCCGCCGCTTGCGGTATAAGACGTGCCGTCAACTGTAACTGTTGCGTCAACAGGATAACTTCCGCTGTTGTCGCCTGCATTTTCAAGCAGAACAGCGTTTATGTCAAACGTTACTTCAGGCGCTTCGGAAATACCGCTAAGAGAGATATTGTCAATTCCGGTATTACCTTTGAGCATATCTGCAAGTTCGTTGCCGTCAACAGTTTCACCGCCGTTGACAAACAGCCTGATATACAGTTTTTGCTGATTATCGCAAGCAGTCGGCAGGGCGAAATTATTGTACGTTTCGACAGTTGAGTTTGACGCGTCGTTACTGATTGTATGCGCGTTTGAGCCCGTAACATATGTGAAGTTAGTACCGTCTGTCGAGTAAGCAAGACCCCAGTCACGAGGACCTTTGTTAGAGGACAACTGCTCCGTATTAAGGGTAAGATTTGTATAGCCTGAAGTGCTTGTTTCAATCTGCCAGTAGCCGTTGCCTGACGGTGTATCAAGTGAGCCGTTTTTGTTATAGGTAAAGAAATTGTCTGACGCCCAGGAAACTTTAACGCCGTATGTGTCGTCAGCCGTCATTGTCGTGTTGCAGACAGCGTTTGGCGACATAGTAAGCGTTCCGTCATTTTCGCCGCCGGTGTTTGATGCAGCAGTGCCGTCAGAATTCAGATAATCTTCAAGCATTCTGGAGGAACTGTTATAGTTAAACTCACAAATAGTGCTACCCTTGTAGTAATACTTGCGTGTATTAACCTCGCTTCTGTCGTTGCTGTCGCCTGTCCAGACAGACACTGTGTATCCGCCTGTATAATAAGGGTTAAAGTCGTCATCGCCGACAATAACAATACCTGTTTCAGCATTATATGCGCCCGACATAATAATTTGGTTGTTGTCAGTTACCACTGAGTAGCGCAAATTGCCGTCATCAGCGCTGTAATATTTCAGGCTGCCTGTGTCGCCAAAATAGTCTGACGTTTTGTTTGTGTAAGGCATAAGCGCGTCGCCTGTCAAATCGCCTGCAAACACAATATTATTGATATAAAGATTACCCTTTGAAGCATTGTTGTGCAGTGTTGTTGAAGGTGTTGTGCTGCTGCCGTGAGTAGAATTTTCCTGTGTAATCAGGCGAACGTAGACTTTGTTCCTGTTATCGCAGGAATCAGGCAGTTCATAGCCCATAAGATACTGCTCAAGCGCTCCGTTTGCGGCAAGCGCTTTGTTTTGTGTAACCGTGTACCAGGTGCCACCGTCAAGGCTGTACTGCATTGTCAGGCTGTTTGGTCCCTGCGCAGTAGTATACGCCTTAGCGGTAAGGGTTACATTTTCAAATCCTGCAGTTGACAGCGCAAACGTGTAGCCTGAATATTGCGACCAGAGCGCACCGTCATCAGGTGCGAGCATAAACGCTCCGTTCTTTTCATTCCAAACAGGAACGTACTGCGATATGCCGTCTGTATATGCAGTCATTGTAGCGCTGCCGTCATATGCGCCGCCGTTTGAATAGAGCGCGCCGCCGCTGACATTTGCGGTGTAAGTACTGTAATTGAAGTGATTGATGTCATGACCTGCAAATATGTAAGTAGCCGTTACAGGGTCAGATTCTATATCCTCGAACTTCGCATAAGCAGTAAGTGTGACTGTGTCGCCAATCTCTGCATTATCGCCAAACGGTGAGAAAGCGCCGCTGTACTTGATATCTTCGCCGCCGATATTGTAGTAAACATCAGCACCGCCGTTGTTATCTTTAAGCGAAATGAGATCTGTATCAAACAGTGCCGTACCGTCGCCGTTAAGAGATGGGTTAATGATTGCAGGTGACTCAAGGCTTGTAATTGCCGTAATACGAGTACCCTTAACAGCAACGTTGTTAATTGACGCATCGCCGCTTGTGATGCCAACTATACGGTATTTAGAGTTGATTGCAACATCGTCGTAAACAACCGCCCTGATGTAAACCTTGCGCATATTGCTGCAGGAATCAGGAAGTTCCACATCTGTAAACGCTTCCTCCATAGTTTTGTTAGCGGCTATAACGTAGGTTGCGTTTTCAACATCAGTATAGTTAGTGCCGTCAAGGCTGTACTGCAGTTTCCAGGTGCTTGGTCCCCTGTTCGTTCCGCCGAGTTTAGCGGAGAACGAGATATTTTCATATCCTACTGTTGAAAGTGTAGTTTCAAAGAACGGATACTCGCCCCAGGCAACTCCGTCTGACTTATCTGTACCCATAATTGGTGAATAATCCTTGTTAATCACGTTGGTACTGTTTGAATAAACGTCGTCTGACCACTTGATTTTTGACTGCGTTGTTGCAGTAACACTGCCTGTGAGTTCAGCGCCGTCCATCATCTGACCGTCAGTTGCGGCGTATGCGTAGCCGTCTGTGCTGATATTAGTGAGGTCGTCAGGGTTAACGGAGTAATCATACAGCCACTCTGCAAGAGTTTCGGTATAATTATCAGGCTTATCGCCTGTTCTGACAGCGCAGGTGCCTGACGTTACTGACGAGCCAAGATTTGTGCCGTCGCCAGTAACGGTTACAGTGATGTTTGCGCCTTTGTCAGAATCAGTAATCTCGTATGTTTTACCGTTTGCGCCGCTTATTGCCGTACCGTTTTTATACCACTGATAGTTCAGGTGGCTTTCGACCTCAAAGCCGTTTGCATTAAAGTATGTTGCGGTGAGCGTATCGCCTGAATATGCGGCTTCAGGAATTGTTACAGTGCCGTCAAGATTGCCTTTGACAATTTTGAAAGATGTTGAAATGCTGCCTGTGTACATACCCTTGCCGGTGATATCGGCAAAACCGTTGCCGACGGCGGTATTGTTGCGGTAAGTTACCGTATAGTCCTCGCCCTCAATGAGTTCAGCGCCGTTATATGATATTGTAATTTCAGGCTCTGACGGTGTGC
Source organism: uncultured Eubacteriales bacterium (assembly GCA_900321905.1). Taxonomy (GTDB): domain Bacteria; phylum Bacillota; class Clostridia; order Oscillospirales; family Acutalibacteraceae; genus Eubacterium_R. The sequence continues at coordinate 4,881 of ONXZ01000046.1, read as the reverse complement.
CGTCAAAAGTCTGGTCAGGTATAGAAGAAATGTTTGTGTCTGATATTGCAACTTTGCTAAATTGCGAGTTAATCCATGACTGACGTGAAGAAATCCAATTTTTGAGCCCGCTCTTTACAGTCGACACATCGTAACCGTTGTCGTTTTCAGCGCCTTTTATTTTGTAAGCGTCCATTGCGCCCGATTTAGCAACCGTGTCAACATAATAATCGACATTGTGCAGCACGGAGTTGCTGTCATCATCAGACGAAGTAAGCACGTCAACCGCAGGTGAAATTTTTCGGAACCACTCGCTTTGCGCGCTCTGCCAAAAGTCTGTGCAGTTAGTGGCAAGTGCGCCGTAGAAAGAAAGCGGCGCATATGCGTCAGTGCTGTATGAAGTGTTGCTGTCCCTCGTCCTCCAACGGTAAATACGCGTATTTTTGGTGTACCAGCCGTCAGTTGAAGTGTAACTGTAACCCCATCTGCTGCCGTTTGAACCATAACCAAGCGAGTTATCCATATCCCACATAGGTCCGGCATAGAGTTTGGAGTCTTTGCTGTCAACGTCTTTGTAGAAGTAGGTAGAAGATGTTGACGAGTCCATATTCTTAAAAAACTCCTGCGTCCAGTAGAACTTAACTGCGGACTGACTGTCAAGGATATCGCTCCACTTTTTGCCCTGATATACTTCAGCAGGAGCAGGATTGGTAATGCTCTTTGCGCCGTAGTTATTAAGCAAGCCTGAAGTGTTGCCCAGTGAATTACAGTTGGTAGTTGTGCTGCCTGACGGCACTGTGCCGTTGTTATACACAGCGCTGCCCAGCGCGTACATCAGATTATAACAGTAATCAACCTGATGACGGCTGATGTAATCATTACTCTTTACTGTCCATCCCTGGCGGTTATATGCGCTGAATCCCGCATTTTCCTTAGCCCAGCGCTGGGAGATTTCAAGTTCAAAAATGTAACCGCCTGTAAGGTCGTCAGGGTCATTAATATTTGTGTAAGTAGTGCTTCCCTGTGAGGTTGAGGCATAAGCACTGTATCGCCTTGCACCTACAGCGTGACCAAAATAGTTTGATGATGTTTCAACCTGGTATGCGATATTAACCGTGCTGTTGCTTGCATCAATAGTGCGTGTAGACAGTCCGAGTGAGTCCATATCGGCTGGAGTTACCGTGCCTGTCTGCTCGTCAACCGTGCCGTTAGCGATTTCAAGATTCTCGTAGTTGTCTGTTATATTAACTCGGTTTGACTTAATTTCAGCCTTTTCAGAAAGGTCATATGAACCGTAATACTGCTGGTTGACATACAAATCAACAGGCTTGCAGTGCGTTTGGTATTTAATGCCAATATAATCTGCAAAGTCATAAGTAAGTTGGTTTTTAACAAGCGTGCCGTCGCCGGCATTTGCGAGCAAGCACCACTTTTTAGCCTTAGGCATACCAAGCAGTTTAGTAGATGTTGCAAGTTTTATATTGTATGGGTTCTTTTTATTATTTGTTCCCCACGTGCCGTTGCCGCGGCCGCTCATTTTTTCAAGCGTGCCGTCGTACTCGATAGTGCCGTCGGCGTTGACAACCATAATTGTGCCGCCCTCATAAGTTGAATGGTCGGAACTGTTTGTAATTTTTGAAATTGAGCCTGAATCGGTGTCGATATAAACTGCGCCGACGTCGCCCGACTTCATAACGCTGAGATTATAAGTTGTGCCGCCAAGGAGCAGTGTATATTCGTGCATAACGCCGCCCTCGTCACAATCTTTGAACACATTTGTTGTTTCTCCGCTGCGGACGACAAGACTGTTTACGGTGCAAATGTCAGCATTAAACCAGACTTTAAGGTTGTTGCAATCTGCGTTTGAAGGCAAAAACAGATAGTATTTATCCGAACTGTTACTGCGTTTGAACGCGCCTACTGCACCAACCATCGCCGTCTTGCTTCCGTTTGAGAAAGCAGTGAGGTCGTCTGCAGTTATTCTGTTTTCAGGGTCAGCCCAGAAGTTAATTGAAGAACCTTCAAGGTCTACAGGTTTATCAACCGCTTCCGCCACAAACGGCACGGCAAACAAGCCGCCCGCTACAAGTATGAGCGACAGAAGTAATGACAGTGCGGATTTTGTGATTTTTTTCATAACATTTCACCCTCTTAAATGAAGTGAACAATTAATTTGTATTTGAATATGTAACATAACAAGCGCCGAGTTTGCCGTTCCACGTCCATTTATATTCGCGCTCTTTGTTGTTGATTTGAACTTTATAATCCTTGTTGCTGATGCCCGACGAGGAATAAAGGAACTTAACGCAGGAATTATCAGACGACGCAAAGGTGCTGACTCCCCATTTAACAGGTGCTTTTGTTTCGGCAGAACTGCCCTTTGTCTTCTTAACAGTACGGCAGACAAAAGTGTACTGCGAAGGGGTCATACCGTAGTCGGAAACCTTTTTACTTTCGCCGATAACCTTGCCGCCGCTGATGTGGAAGCCGTCGCCTTTAGATGAACGAACAAGGTCGTTTTTATTAACACGCTCGCCGTTATCGTAACGTTCCTGCAGGTTAACACGGCGCACCTTATACGACGATTTCTGAACTGCGTAAACTCTCGCCTCGCCGCCGCTGATACTAATTGAACTCTCGCTGTCGATACCGTCGCAGGCGGAGGAAGTTGCATTAAGCGTACCACCCTCCTGGTTAAACCTTGTGCAGCGTACAGCGTCGCCGTTTGAATGAATAGTGAGATTGCCTGACTCGATATTAACCTTGCCGTATGAGAATATTCCGCGAGCGCCGCCAATACCTGAAGTTGAGCCGTAAGCAGCAGTTTCAAGTTTAACAGTTGCATTTTTAAAAGTAAGCGCCTTTGAGGAACAAATTGCATTATTAGTGTTTGTTGTTGCGGCAACGGTTAATTTGCCGTTACCCTTAATGTCAAGTTTTGACTCGTTATAAATAACGCCCGTTGATGCGTTGGCAGAACTTTCAAAATGGCTTGATGTACCTGACGGAAAAGTCAGACTGACGTCAGGTGCGCTCGTTCTGTCGGCATATTCTTCCATAGCGTCGTTAAGGGTATCATCAACGCTTGACGCCTCCGACGCCTCTGCTTCAAGGAAACTACGTTCGCCGCTTTCAGTTGAGTCAATCAACTGGATAACACTTCCTCGGTTGTACGAGATGTTTACATCTTCGAAACGGAGTTCTGCTTCCTCCGTATTTTTAAGCTGACATTTAATAACGCCGTGCCAGGTGCCGACTTCTGATGCAATAAGGTAGTCGCCGCCTTTATTAATAGTCACTTCGTTCTGCTTGCAATCAACATTTTTTGAGCCTGTTTTTGCCATGCCGTCTTTAAGCAGCACAATCTGAATATATGACTTAGTTTTGCTGTTAGTGTCTGCACCCATGTCGTTTGGATTTGCAGGCTTTGTGGTCGTGTTTGATTTTGAAGAAGGTTTTTTAGTTGTATTTTCTTTCTTTATCTGCTCTTTTTCCTTTTTGTTGGCAGTCTTTTCCTCAACATTGTTTTTAACGCTTGTATTCTTTGCGTCAACAATCTTTACCTCAACTTTTTTACCGTTTTCAACTGCATAGGTTTTGCCCTTTTCTTTAACAATATTAACGGTCTCTGACGTAAGCAGATAGTGAGTTGAGCCTTCGCTGTTTGTGACTGCGCGCAATTTGATATATTCATCTGTTTTGCTGTTTGAGTTCCAGTCGGACGCATCTTTAATCGCGATAAGATTACCCTTAGAGTCTGCGTAGGACTCTATTTTTATGTAATTTCCGTTTTTGTCCTTTTGAAGTTTAATCTGACTACTGTCACTCGACGCACTGACAATGTTCATAAGCATCGGGAATTTATCAGCACCTATTGCTTTGTTGGTTTTATCGGTAACAGCGACAATGTATGCCGCGACAACGCTTTTGCCGTCTTTGTTGTAGATAGGCGAAATTTTGATTTTGTAGTCGCCGTCAGTGACTTCATAAAAAGATATGTTTTCCGCCGTAATTCCGGCAGCCTGAGCAGCCTGCTCGTCATCATCGAATAAACGAGTAACAACCCCTGCGTCGACAGAGGTTTGCTCGTTAGATGTGCAGGCACAAAACACAAGTGCAATGCACAAAATCAGCGTCAAGACAGATAATACGCTTTTATTCTTCATAGGGATTGCCCCCTTGTTATTATTGGAAATGGAAACTCTTAACACCTGATTCAGACTCGGCAAGAACTATCTTGAGGTTGCCGTTTAAAGTCCTTACTTCATCAAGGAATTCACGCATTTGTGAATTGTCATTAAGGTTAACTGTGTATGTAATCTCAAACAACGCGCCGAAATCAACGCTTTTAACGCGCTTCATTTTATAATAAGACGTATACTTTTTAAGTGTTTCGTCAAACGCTCCGACGTAATTGAGCGTTTCAGGAACTGTGATTTTAAGGTCGTAGAAATTGCCCTTTTTGCCTGCGTAGTTTGTAAAATGCAAAATTAGGATTGCTACGCACATAACAGCGCACGCAAGCGCCGCCCAAATCCAATGGCCGAGGCCGCAGGTAAGACCCATAGTGACGCTGAGGAAAACATACGCAATATCCTTAGGGTCGCCGGGAGCTGAACGGAAACGTACAAGCGCAAACGCACCTGCAAGTGAAAACGCAGTTGCAATGTTGTTGCCGATAACGTAGATTACCATACCGACAATCGGTGCAAGAAGTACAAGCGCCACACAGAACGCCTGTGAGTAACCCTCTTTTTTGTGTGTGAAAAGGTAAACGAGGCTTATTATAAAGCCGATTGCGAGCGAAGAGCCGAGAACGAGCAGAGTGTTCTGCAAGGTGAGTTCGTGGGCGTAGTCGCCGCTTGTGAGGTTGTAAAAGAAATCAGACATAATTTTACTCCT
>ONXZ01000065.1 GCA_900321905.1 uncultured Eubacteriales bacterium | reverse complement strand
TATAAAGCCTGCAAACAGAATTCTGCGCGTTCTGTAATCCTTGCCTTTAACAACTTTTTGCGCCGCCGGTTTGAAGTTGAACATCCTGCGTGTATAAATCCAGCCGCCGAGGAAGATAAAGAACGAGTCAAGAATAAAGTTTGAAATCTCCGATACAAAACTCGGCTGATTGAAAATCATATGCACAACGTTTTTGATAAGCACAATCGCAACACCGACAACCGGACCGTATGCAAGTGTGGCAATAAATTCGGGAATTGCTGAAAATTCTACCGACAAAAACGTCGGCAGATACTTAATTTCGCCGTTCTGGTTAACAACGATAAAGTTAATTGCGATTGCAACGATAAGCAGACCTGCAATGATAAGACCCGTGCGGACAATCTGCGTTGCACGGCGGTTATCGTCAGGCGTTTCCTCAACCTCTTTGTAGTGTCTGTAAGCGTTTTTATCAGCCTGCTCGTTTGTAAAAATGCTTGACTGATCGCCCTTGCTCTCACGTACTTCGTCAAGACTTGTGACCTCTTTTGGAAGTTTCAGTTCGGTATTCGGTTTATTTGTCTTTTTGATTTCAGGGCGAGCAGACGCAGTTCTGTTACTGAGGTTGGTAGACGCAGCGTTTTTGCGGTAAGACGTGCTACTTGCATATCTGTTTGCGCGTTTTTCCTTTTCTGCTAAACGGTCAGCGTCGCTTTTAAGATATTTGCTCTTTTTCTGATTGCCGTCAGACCTGATATACTTTGAAGTCGTCTTGTCGGAATCAGACTTAATGTACTTTGATTTTTTAGGCTCGTTTGCCATAGTGACACCTCTTACTTTGATTTTTTAACTCGTTTAAAAAATGTAAACATATGCTTTAGCCGTTGCGGTTTCAGGTTTTCAACCGCACGCATAAATCTGCTTTTTGCAAGGGAGTAACCCTTTTCTTCGTACTCAGGGTGGCCCTCATACAATTCCTCAAGAGTCGGAAACAGAAAGTTCTTAACACGATTTCGCTTTGCCTTAGCAAGCGTTGAACCCTCGGCGCTACGGCGCAAATCATTGCGCAAGTGAATATCGTTTGTGCCGTGGTTGCCGCTAAGAATTATATCTTTGACCGTTTCGCTCAAATCAGTTTCAGGCGTTTCGCCCTCAAACCAATAGCGCTCAAGCGCAAACAGTTTGTTTGCATTTTCCGCAAAATCATATTTATCAAGAACGGCATTGATATATTCGCTGTCAACCTTGTCACCGAGCGCTTTTTGCAGATAGTAAAGGTCGAGGATACGGCGTATACCGCAGCCTGCATACTCAAAATGCTTGATTGTGTGAAGCAGTGAGTAAAGATAAAAATGCGTGTCGTCAAGAACATATTTACAAGGGTTGTCGGCGCTTGGCGCAGCATGGCTAAACGGATGATTTATAGCGCCCGAATAACGCTCGCCGCTGCCTTTGTAGAACTCTTTAAAGAACTCTGTGTGGAACTCGATTCCCGTTTCTTTTTCAGGGTAAACGTTGAGTTCGTTTTCGTGAACGATATTTGCTTCCCATCCGCGCTCGAGCATAAGTTCTGCGATTTTATCAATGCTTTCAGCATCGACAATAAAGTCGATATCGCTCATCATACGCAGTTCAGGAGCGGGATAAAACGTTTTTGTGATAGTTCCCTGCGCTTCTGTCCAGCGGATGTTGTTTTGCGTAAGCAAATCGGTCAGTTTGCCGTACTGCGCAACCTGCCTTGCGTTACGCTGAACCGAGTGAAAATAGAACACCTGCCACTCGTTATACAGTTCAGCATCAGGTTTGATATTCAGTTTTTGCACGCTCAGAAAAGCGATGTTAGCAACCTCGTGAACTTTGCCGATTGCAAAAACGTTTGCAAACGAAACGTCCTGCGGTTGCAGGTCGTGAACGGCACAACTTATGAGGTGTACTAAATATTGATAATCGTACCTGATTTCCATACAAACCTCAAAACCTATATTAACTAAATCAAGTTATATATTATCATAAATCGGAATTCGTTTCAATAACAATGTATATTTTTTTAAAATATATAATTGAGTGTTGAATTTTGCTCAGTAAAGTTCTATAATCTAATAATAGAGTAAAACAAATAAACAAAAGACGAGGTTTTAGTTATGAACAGCAACTTCAAAAAAGGAGCAGGCATAGCACTCGGCATTGCGGCTGCAGGCGCAGTTGCAAAAGGCATTGAGCGCGCTATATGGCTGCACAATTATATGAAACCGGTGGACTACCCTGTAAGTTCGATTAAAGGCACCGACCTTGAGGATAAGGACTTAAAACTCATTGCGCACCGCGGTTTCCGCGCTGTTGCGCCTGAGAACACTCTGCCCGCTTATGTAAAGGCCGGCGAGGCGCATTTCTGGGGTGCGGAATGTGATATCTACCGCACAAAGGACGGCGTTTGGGTGCTGCACCACGACCCTGTAACGTACAGACTTACAGGCGACTTGAAAAAGCCGGAAAAATGCACATATGACGAACTTATGCAACTTACATACAAGGGCGGCCACAACATTGACCAATACCCTAACTTGAAGTTTACCACGCTTGATGAGTTTTATCAGATGTGCCAAAAGTACGGCATGCAGGCAATTATTGAAATAAAGTACGACCGCAGCGCTGACTATATGTTTGAACTGCCTGAGTTTGCAAAAAAATACAATGTGCCTACAACATACATTGCGTTTGATTTTATTAATCTTGTTAATCTTCGCAAGGTTACGGACGCGCCGCTGTTTTATCTTGTTTACGCAATAAAGAACAGCGATATCAAAAAGGCAAAAACACTTGAAAACTGCGGTATCAGTTTTGACGGCAACGACAAGAAGAACCTTAAAGACAACTGCAAGATGGTTCGCAAATGCCGTGAGGCAGGACTTGACACCGCAACCTGGGCAGTTGACGACCTTGACATTGTGCGCCAGATTGCTGATACAGGCACAAAGTACATAACAACAAACGGCATTATCTACGAATAAGACAAGCCGTCACATAAAATTAACGGTACAGTTTTGCAAAAGCAATTACTGTACCGTTTTTATTATTCAAATTCTTTTGCTACGTCATCGAGAAGCGACCTGATTTCAAGGTGCTGAGGACATACCTTTTCACACTTGCCGCATTTTATACAATCGCTCGCCTTGCCGCTGACTGTCGTAATAACCGAGTTGTAATAAAAGTCCTGATTCCAGTCGTGAAACGCAGTTTTTGTGTTGTAGCAGGCAAAGAGGTCGGGTATGCGGATTGATTTAGGACACTCGTTTTCCTCAATACAATATCTGCACGCTGTGCAAGGGATTATGTTGAGATTTTTAAACACATCGCAAACTCTCTTGATGGCTGCTTTTTCTTCATCAGTGAGATGCTTAAAATCTTTCATAAACGAGATGTTATCTTCGAGTTGCTCCATATTGCTCATACCTGAAAGCACCATCTCAACGCCGTCAAAATCAGCAGCAAAACGGATTGCATATGAAGCGTTGCTGCCGCCGTTCAGGTTATCAAAAACCGTCTGCGCATCGGCAGGCAGACTGACAAGGCTGCCACCCTTGACAGGTTCCATTACAATAACAGGCTTACCGTACTCACAGCAAACTTCATAGCACTCCCTGCTCTGCACAGCAGCGTCGTCGTAGTCAACGTAATTAAACTGAATCTCTACAACTTCGATTTGCGGATACTCCTCAAGAATCTGCCTTAACACATCAGCCGTGTCGTGGAATGATATTCCGACATGCTTTATCTTGCCCTCGGCTTTAAGTTCAAACGCAGTTTCGTAAGCCTTGCACTTTTTGAATTTCGGGTAATTATCGGCTCCCTGTGCGTGCATAAGATAGTAATCAAAATAGTCAACGCCGCACCATTCGAGTTGCTTTTCAAAAAACGGACGGATATCCTCACGGGTCTTAAAATATGGGTCAGTCAGTTTGTTTGTGATAGTGTAAGCATCCCTCGGATAACGTGAGGTAAGGCACTCTTTGAGCGCAGTTTCGCTGAGACCGTTATGATAACCGTGCGCTGTGTCGAAGTATGTAAATCCGTTTTCAATAAACTTATCCACCATTTTTGAAAACAGCGCCGTATCAATTTTTCCGTCCTTCATCGGCAGTCGCATACAGCCGAAGCCGAACTTTTTATCAGATAATTTCATAAAAAACTCCTATTGAAATGTTGCGTGGTTAGTCAGCGCTTGTGTTATTTGCACTGATAATTTCGCTGATTTTGATGTTTTCATTCAAAAATCTTGCGTTTTTGTTTTTCTCAAACTTCAGTTCAATCGCATTTGACGGGCAGGCGTGTATACACGCAAGGCAGAACTCGCAATTTTTGTTAATACGTTTTGCCTTGCCGTTTTCAAGCACAATGTTATCTATCGGACACACCTTTGCACAGAGGTTGCAACCGATACATTTATCTGTCATTTTTAGTGCAGAGCCGTTGAGCGCAACGGGAAAAACTTTGCGTGCAAAGTTAAAAAACTTATGCCCTGCCCTCGCCTTGGCTGACGCTGCAGGCACAAACTCCCTGCAGTTTTCTATATCCGCCCTGATTGCGTCAAGTTGTTCGGGAATTCTTTTGTCAATCGCCTTTTCTTTTTCAACATCAAAGCCGGGCAGATAGTTGTCAACCATAAGCAGGTTATTGACGTATTTAAACTCTTTGCCGAGCGCCTTGCACTGATTGAAGGTATACTCTGCGCTGTCTGTAGCGTCGTGACCGTAGGTTAAAATAATATAGAGATACGGTGTTTTAAAAGTATTTGACTTTATGAAATTCAGCACAATTTTTGGCACTTCACCGCCATAAACAGGTGCCACAATGCCGATTTTTTCATCTTCAAAAACACTACCCGGAGTCACTTTGGGTATGCTGATGATATTTGAATCCAAATGCTTGGAGACATAGAGGCAGTTGCCTGTTGCAGTAAAATAGAATACCATACGAGTCCTCTCTTAATCGCTAACTTCGTTACTTTCATGAACTGTTTTGTATATTGGTTCAAGTTTTTCCTTTGTAAGCGGATAGCCAAAGCGGTACAGCAGCCAAATCAGCGTATAAGTAATCGCAGGTATGATTGTGCATACCTTGAGTATTCCCTCGGAAACGCCGCTGACAAATCCGGCATTTGACATAACGTCAGGGTCGTAACCCACCCTTGAGAGAAGCATAAGTCCGCCGTAGTCAGCGATAGTCTGACCGAGTTTGCGGCAGAAGGTGTATACGGCGTAAATTGTGCTTTCGCTCTTTATGCCTGTTTTAACAAACTGATAGTCGATAACATCTGCAACGACAGCCCAGTTTGTGATTGACACAAACGAGTAGCCAAAGCCGATTACAAACAGCACAATCATAAATATCCACGGCTTATCGGGCGCAGGTTTGATGATATAGCAAAGAACCGCTGCGATAGCCGCAAACATTGAGCCGAAGCCTGCGAGTTCTTTTTTGCCAAACCTCTTAACAAGCATAGGCGTAACAGGAATCATCAGCGCCATAGGGAGATACTGCGCTATTGATCCGAGAATTGACAGGTTTGTATTGCAAAAATAGTTTTTGTAAAGGTACTGATTGAGCGACGCAAACTGAAGTTGACCGCTGATAAGCACGCCCGTGATTGCAAGCACGATGAACGGACGGCTTTTTAACATACCTTTGTACGCTTCTTTAACATTAACATTGGGATTGAGGTCGGATTTTACGCGTTCTTTTGTAGTGCCGTAGCACGCAAAATAGAATATAATCGCGCAAACGCACATAGCAAGCGCAAAATAAAACATACCGTTGCCGTCTGCTACATTGATAGTTTTGCCCGTGCTGTCGGTAGTTTTTTTGTAAATAATAATCGGTGCGAGCAAAAGCGGTGCCGCGCCGCCGATACCTCCGCCGATTGCACGGAAGGTAGACAGCAGAGTTCTGCCGTTAGGGTCATCGGTGATAACCGACGCAAGCGAGCCGAACGGCACGTTGATACCTGTATACATCATACCAAACGTTATGTAGGTAACGTAGGCAAAAATCATAATGACAAGCATATTGTCGGTATGCTTTGAAATATCGTAAAAGCATATTAACTGCGCTATCGCTACAGGAATAGCAATCCACTTGAGGTACGGACGGTATTTGCCGTCTTTCCTCGGCGGACGTTTTGCAACTATCGCGCCCCACAGAGGGTCGTTGATAGCGTCCCACAGTCTTGTAACAAGAAACAGGGTTGCGACCTTATCGGTTGCAATTTTAAGCACATCGGTGTAAAACACCTTTAAAAATGACGATACATATGTAAGCACAAACAGATTTCCGCCGTCGCCCAGCGCGTAGCCGGCGGCTTCTTTTATGCCGATTTTGTTAGGGTGTTGATTTTCGGGTTTTGCCTTTTTGTCTTTCACTAAATCCCCTCCTCTGTGTTTTATCTTATCACATTTTTCGTTTTCATTCAACGTTTTTTGAGTACATCAAAGTCATAATGAATATCACCTGCCGGCACTGCCTGAATTAAATAACGAATGTGCAAGCACCGAATTAAAAAATTTTTATCATAACAATGAATAAAAGTCCGTTTGGGCTGACGCCCTAACGGACTTTTTGAGGCAGTTATGACGGACACCCCGTAGTAGGGCGCTCTGATAATCGCACTATTAAAAATCAAAATCGAGATAATCCTCTTTAATAAATCTGTGGTATTCAAGTTGCAGTTCGTCGTCGTGGAAGCAGTACCAGAAGTCGTCGATGCCCTCGTCCTCAAAATAAACGAGATAGTCAAACTCGCCGTTTGCGACTTCCTCAAAATGAACGTTATCTGAAAACCTGTGAAAAATATCAAGCACGGTTTCGATGGTGCAACCCGGCATTTGGACTGCATTTATAAGCACAGCGAGGAACTCATTACCACACAGGATACTGTGAACGTAGTCTACGCCCTTTTGCGGCACAGTCAGACGGTATCCGCCCTCGCGCTTTGCAAAAGTGATTTTGCCGAATACATCTGAGCTTTCACGGCAAAAGTCAGCAAGTTTGTGCTCGACCTCGCCCTTTTCACAGCACAGCAGATGACAAAGTGAAGGCTCGGTATAGTTTACACCGATTGGGTGACTTTCATAACCGAGCTTTAACTGTGCTTCTTTAATAACAGATATTAAATTATTATTTAATCTATTATAATTCATATTTTTTTACAGCAATTTTCTGGCACACATTGAACAGATTTTGAATTCTCTGAGTCATAACACCGGGTGTTTCTTTCATTCCCCTGCCTGCCCAGCTCATAACTA
>ONXZ01000039.1 GCA_900321905.1 uncultured Eubacteriales bacterium | reverse complement strand
GAAAACTGTGCGGTCGCCGCCGCCGAGACCTGAGCCTGTTGCAACAGATGTTGTGATGTCGCAAAGCGTCCAGCCCTGGCTTGCCCACTTGTTGAGTTCATCATCGAGCGCTGAAAGATTTTTTGCATCGTGACCGATGAATTTTTCTTTAAGCACTACCTGTGAAGTTTTGTACTGCATAAAATCGCTCCTTTCTGAGTGGTAATAATGCAATGGGAGGGGGTAATCCCCTCCCGTGCGTTCTGGTTAATCAGTCAGCAAAATAGCGGTCGAGTAAGCCTTTGAGAGCCTTGCCGTGTCTTGCTTCATCGCGAGCCATCTCGTGAACTGTGTCGTGGATAGCGTCAAGGCCCTGAGCCTTTGCTTTTTTAGCAAGTTCAGTTTTGCCTGCGGTTGCGCCGTATTCAGCAGCCACACGCATTTCAAGGTTCTTTTTGGTGCTGTCGGTAAGAACTTCACCAAGCATTTCTGCAAACTTAGCAGCATGCTCTGCCTCTTCCCAGGCAGCCTTTTCCCAATAAAGACCGATTTCAGGATAGCCTTCTCTGTGAGCAACTCTTGCCATTGCAAGGTACATACCAACTTCGCTGCACTCGCCTGTGAAGTTTTCGCGAAGACCCTGAACGATTTCCTCGTCAACGCCGTCGATGATACCAACAACATGCTCTGCTGCCCAAGTCATTTCCTCTGAATCTTCCCTTACAGCCATTTTTGCGTGGCAGATTGGGCACTCATCAATAGGTTCGTCACTTTCGTATCCGCATACCGGACAATAATATTTTTTTGCCATAATTAAATCTCCTTTATAAAAATATTTCTTTCCTTAATTATACATATTTTAAAACAAAAATCAATACATTTGTTAAAAAATTGTCAAGTTTTACATTTGGAAGTTTTCAATATAACTTTCAATGCAACTTTCGATAATTTCCTCCGCTACATCGCGCGGCTGAACCTCGGTTACAGAGGTTGCTTTTTCGTGCTCAAGCGACTTGTAAACCTCGAAGAAATGCTTGATTTCATCAAAACGGTGAACAGGAAGCTGGTCGATGTTTGTGTAGCCGTTGTAGTTAGGGTCGTTGACAGGCACGGCGATGATTTTTTCATCTCTCGCGCCGCTGTCCTCCATAATCAGAACGCCGATTGGAGTGCACTCAACAATAGTCATAGGCTGGATAGTTTCGCTGCAAAGCACAAGCACGTCGAGCGGGTCGTTATCGCTTGCATATGTACGAGGAATAAAACCGTAGTTTGCCGGATAATGTGTTGACGTAAACAGCACGCGGTCAAGTTTGAGCATACCTGTTTCCTTATCAAGTTCGTACTTGTTTTTGCCGCCCTTTGAAATTTCGATAACCGCATAAAAGCGGTCTTTTTTAATCCTTTTTGGTGATATGTCGTGCCAGATATTCATATGTACTCTCCTTTAAAACTTATCTAAAAAACTGTGGTACTCGCCGCCCTGCTTGTAGCCGGGCATTGTGTCAAGGCACACAGAGTGTATACTCTTAAAAATGTTATGTTCAATATCAGGGTTGGTTTTACGCAAATCCTTGATGAGCATTTTTATTTCCTGACGTTTGCTGTTGCCGATACCGTCGCCGCTGTTGGTGTAGTTATCGGTAAACCTGCACGCGCACTGTATAAAGTGCAAATCGTTATAGTTGCACCATCTGATAATATCGTCCTCGCGCACACAGTACATTGGGCGGATAAGTTCCATACCCTCAAAGTTTGTGGAATGCAGTTTTGGCAGCATTGCCTGAATCTGCGAGCCGTAAAACATACCGAGCAGCGTGGTTTCTATAACATCGGTAAAGTGGTGACCGAGCGCTATTTTGTTGCAGCCGAGTTCCTTTGCCTTAGCGTAAAGGTGACCCCTGCGCATACGGGCGCAGAGATAGCAAGGCGAGCCCTCGTTAACGCTGTTAGCGACGTCGAAAATACGGCTGTCAAACACGGTAATCGGAATGTTCAGGCGCTTTGCGTTATCCTCGATACGCTGGCGGTTTGCCGTGTTGTAACCGGGGTCCATAACAAGGTAAACAAGTTCAAAATCGGTGTCGCTGACACGCTGAAGTTGCTGCATAAGTTTTGCCATCAGCATACTGTCCTTGCCGCCTGAAATGCACACAGCGATTTTGTCGCCGTCGTTGACGAGTTGGTAGTTCTTAACACCCTCAATAAAGGGGTTCCAAATCTCTTTGCGGAATTTTTTGATTATTGAGCGCTCAATGAGTTGTAATTCTGTAAGTTCCCTGCCCATCTAAATACCTCCGAGGTCGCGCACAACTTTTGAAGCAAGCAGCATACCTGCGCACGGCGGCACAAACGCCGAAGAAGCAGGCACTGTGCGCTTTTTCAAGTCCTCTGCGTCGAGCAGGCGCTCAACGTCTTTAACGTCGGGCTTGACAGGCTGTTCGGGCGAATAAACCACAGCAAGGTGCTTTATACCGCGCTTGCTGAGTTCCTTACGCATAACGCGGGCAAGTCCGTCGTAACTCGTTTTGCTGATGTCCGTCACCTCAAGTTTTGACGGGTCAAGTTTGTTGCCCGTGCCCATTGAGGAGATAATCGGCACGCCGTTTGCCGTGCAAATCTCTGCAAGACGGAGTTTTGCCGCCACGGTGTCAACAGCGTCAACAACATAGTCGTACTGCGTAAAGTCAAACTGATTTTCGGTATCCGTGCCGAAAAAGAGTTCAAACGTATTAACTTTGCAATCAGGGTTTATGTCGAGCAGGCGGGATTTCATAACCTCAACCTTGCTTTTGCCGACTGTGGAGTGCAGCGCGATAATCTGGCGGTTGAGATTAGTAAGACTGACGGTGTCCTTGTCGACAATATCAATTGTGCCTACTCCGCAGCGCGCCAACGCTTCCGCCGCATAACCGCCTACGCCGCCTATGCCAAAAACTGCGACGCGGCTGTTTTTGAGCCGTGTGAGAGCGTCGCCGCCGACGAGCAGTTCAAATCGTGAAAACTGGTCCATAAATTACTTTCTAAAGTGTTCTGCGGCGTATTTGAGTTTAACGTCGCCGTGATTTTCAAGTTTGGTTTTGCCATAGTAAAGCGCGCCGTCTTTTGCGGTGAGCGTGATTGAATCGACAAGTACATTTTCAGGCATTTTGTCGATAACGACCTTGTTGCCGTCCATTCTGTATTCCGTAAAACCTTTGAAATATTGCGGGTCCTCATATACGATATTTGACTCGTCAAACTGCGACACGTTAACCTTGCCGTCCTTTTTGAACGCAAGGGCATAGCAGGCGGTTTTTGAGTCGTCATAGATATAGTAAACGCCCTGTCTTACAAACGCATACTTGTCCCCGGCAGAAGTGGTGCTTGCCGCTTTTGTAGTCGTGGCAGTTGTCTGCGTAGTGCTTGCAGTAGTTTGAGTCTGTGCCGTTGTTGAAACGGTTGTTGTTTCAGTGGCAGAGACAGTTTCAGAAGCAGTAGTAGTTGCCGCATTGTTTTTGTCTGAACCGACGGTTGCAAAGTAACCTCCGGTAACTGCGCCGACAATCAGTATGCCTGACACAATGTATATAAGTGGTTTTTTCATTATAACACCTCGTTATTCTTTATCTCTCGGATTTTTCCTGCGCTTAGACAGGACTTTTGCGTAAATGATATATCCTGCAATCATACCGCCGAGCAGGCAGACAGACAGCACAATAACCGTGATAACCGATTTTGCGGGGACATAAGATTTAGTTTCCAAATCAATTGTTTTTGGTATACTGTAAAATCCGTCGCCGCTGCCGCCGTCATAGGCTATGCGCAACACGTTAACGCTGTTGCCCTCAAGCAGAACGCTGACAACGCCTTCGTTTTCAATCTCGATTTCCTCCTCTGTCGGGGCAACGCGCTGTTTGCCGATTTCATTCGGGGCAGAGGTGAACCTGTGCGACATGCTCTGCATTGACGCGGCGCTCGCTTTATAATTTCCGAGGCTGACAGTCACGCGCTCCTTTGTGCCGGAGTTTACAAGTTTGATATAGAGCGTTTTCTTGTTCTCATCAACAGTTACGCTCTGGCTGATATTCCCGCTGCCTGCAAACGATGAGTCAACATACTTTGTGCCGATATTATTTGCAAAAAGAAGTTGGGTGTAATAATCGGCGCTGAGTGCAAGTTCCTGCGAGTCAAACCAGACAAGTCCTCTGTCGGCAGAGTTTGCGTTGACCTTTGCAAAAGCAGGTGCAAGGCACGCCATTTTGACGATGTTGCTGTTACGTTCAAGCGACGTCATAAACGAGCCGACTGCAACCGCCGTACCCATATTTACAGACGTTATCATCTTGCCTGAATTTTCGCTGTAAACATCAAGTCCGCCAAGCATAACGCCTGCACCGTCACGGTCATAACTGTCGTAACGCTTGTTGTTTGAGAGCAGCCAACTGTCGGTGACGGAAAACTGCTCGTCTGCAATACATTTTGTATAGTTTTTGTTAATCTCCGCCCAGGAGGCGTCAAAATCGTCGCCGTCATCTTCCGCTCCCGAGGATACTATAATCGTCAAATCAGGGTACTCTTTATGCACGGCTTTGTAAATCTCGGCAAAATTGCGAAAGTAGTATTCGCCCCAGTTCTGATTGCCGATTGCGAGATACTTGAGGTCAAACGGCGTATCGTGCCCGTTTGCAGCGCGCAGAGCGCCCCAGTACGAAGTGTTTGCGTCTCCGCGGGCATACTCGACAAGGTCAAGGACATCGTGAACGTAATTGTCAAACGCAGGCGTACCCGGCGTCAGGATAAAACTGCTAAGCGCTTCTTTGTAGTCGTCCTCTGTTTTAATGTTCAGAGAGTCAATGCGTTTTGTAAATTCCGCCATACCTTTTTCATCTTTTTCACTGTAGCCGAACTCACTGATAAGGCACGCTTTCCACTCACTGTCGGACATACCGAGTTTGCGGTGGGCGAGCATAATATCGTTATAATCGCTTTGCGTCTGCCTTGCGACACCGGCGTTGACAACAGGGATGGGCGTTGAATTCAAATCCTCACAAAGTTGGAAATACTCGTGGTAGCCGAGCGAGTTTGAGTTGACGTAGTACCTGCCGCCCGCTGCGTTTGCCCAGACATTCTGAGTCTGCTTGCGCTCTGACGGTTTGCCGATTGTATTTTTCCAGTTATAAAGTTGTGCAGTCGAACTGCCGTCAACAAGCGCACCGCCGGGAAAACGTATAAACGAAGGATTGAGGTTTTTAATCGCCTCTACCATATCGGCGCGGAGGTTGACGTTTTTCCACGTTTCCTTACCGTAGCCGTAACTGTCCTGAGGAATAAGCGAAGCAAAGTCAAACTGCAACGTACCTTTGCCGTCAAACACAATAACGAGCGAGCCGTCCGCAGTTTCTTTTGAAGTGAGGGTTGCGGTAAGTTGTGTCCATTCGGTATCGCCCATACCGTTTGTGGAAATCTGCACGGCGCTGCCTTTGTTTGCCCTCGTGTTGATATAAACGCTGATTGTACCCTCAAAGTCAACGTTCTTCACAAAGCACGAAAAATCGTATTTGACGTCCTCGCGAAAGCCCATATCGCCCTTCTGAGCAGAGGAGTCGTCGTATTTGAACGACTTATAATCATAAATCTCGGTATAACCAAGATTTTCAAGCGTTCCCCTGCCGTCAAAGGCGAGCAGTTCGTAGTTTGTATTGTTCTTGTTAAGCGGGTCTTTTTTGGAAAGCACCGCGGCTGTCTGGTCGAAAACCCATCCGTTTTCAGGTTTTTCCGTATCCTCAAACGAGCCGTTATTAATCAGATTTGCCGAAAGACCGCCGTCGCCCGCAAAAGATACGTCTTCAAGCGCCACGCCGTAAAGAAGTTCGCTCACCTCGTGCGTGGAATCCTTTGTGCCTAAAGTCAGTATATTGCCCTCGTTTTCAGCCGCAAGGACTGTGAGCGAAGGCGCAAAACACAGCAACGCTGTGAGTATGATACACAGAAATTTTTTCATCTTGTCACCTATCTATTCAAAATACAGATTGATTATAACACAAACATTTTGTGTTTTAAAGACAAAAGATAAGAATATTTACCAAAATTATTAATTTTTCGTTTATAGTGTTGACAATTACTGTATTAATATTTTAAAATACAGATTGTATAAAGGAGTTACAAAATGGCTACAAAGCAGAAAAATGTTGGTAACAAACAAACAACATCAAAAAAAGGCAAGTCAAAAAAAGGTACAAAAAAAATAAAAAAAAGATGGATTATTCTTGCTGCAATCGTGATTGCACTGATGAATCCTTTTACAGTAACGGAAGTCACACATCAAGTTCGCTCATTGCGCACATATGACTTTGGTAAAGAAAAATCTTTTGGCATTGATGTTTCAGTACACAACGGCAACGTTGACTGGAGCAAAGTTTCAAAAGAGGTGGATTTTGCGTTTATCAGAGTGGGTTACAGGGGGTATGGCAGCGGCAAACTTAATCTTGATGAGAAAGCCAGGTACAATATGTCACAAGCGCAAAAGTACGGCGTTCCGTTTGGCGTTTATATGTACTCGCAGGCAATAACTCCGAGAGAAGCGAGGCAGGAAGCCAGGTTTTTGCTCAAACACATAAAAGGCTACAAAGTTGAACTTCCGATTGTGTACGATTTTGAATATGCAAATTCAGGCACAAAAGCAGTTGGCAGACTTTACGAAGCAAAACTGGGCGAAAAACAGTGTACAAGAATGGCAAAATCATTTTGCAGAGTTGTAAAACACGCAGGATACAAGCCGGCTTTGTACGCTTCGTCATACATATTCAAAGACCTGATTAAGCCGAAAAAACTTCCAAGAGGTACTATGGTGTGGGTTGCTGATTACGGAAAAAAAGTTTCCTACAAAGGTGATTATGACATCTGGCAATACTCCTGCACAGGCAAGATTAACGGTATAGACAAAGATGTTGATTTGAACTACTGGTATCAACAAAATAAAAAGAAAAAATCAAAATCGAAAACAAAGACAGGACAGGTAATAATAAATGATAAAACGATTAACAGCATTTTTACTGACACTGATAGCGGTGCTGTCGGCAACAACTACAGCCTTCGCCGCGAGTTACACTTACAGCCCGTTTGTTAAGGCGAATTACAACCAGCCTGCAAGAATGACGTCATACAGCGTTGAGCACGGTCTTGACCTGTCGGTACACAACGGAACAATCGACTTTAAAAAGGTAAAGAGCGCCGGCGTTGACTTTGTTATCCTGCGAGCAGGTTACAGAGGTTACGGCAAAAGCGGCTCGCTTTCACCCGACTCAAGATTTACAACATACTATGCTGACGCAAAGGCGGCAGGGCTTAAAATCGGCGTGTACTTTTACTCGCAGGCTATCAGCGAGGCGGAAGCGATTGCCGAGGCAAACTACACCGCAAACCTTATCGGCAGCAGAAAACTCGATTTGCCCGTTTATTTTGACTATGAATTTGCAGGCGTATCTGACGGCAGACTTGACAGCGCATACTATGCAGGCAAACTGCCAAAGGCAAAGATGACGGCTATTGTGCAGGCTTACTGCAACGCTATTGCGGCAAAGGGATACGCGGCAGGCGTTTATTCAAACACCGACTTTTTAAATAACAAATACAATTACAAAGAAATTGACAACAAGTACAGCGTATGGAACGCGCACTACACAAGTTATAACTCCTCAACCAAGAGATACGGCTGCACATCCTATGCAGGTAATATGCAGATGTGGCAGTATTCCGCGTCGGGCAAAGTTAACGGTATCAGCACTTATGTAGACAGCAACTTTATGTACGTTGAGGCGATGAACAGGATTATGAGTGCAATTTCGATAAGCAATATCGCCTCGCAGCCGTACACAGGCAAAGAAATAAAGCCGAACCCCACCGTAACATTTGATGGCAAAAAACTCGTTAAGGGCGAGGACTATTACGTTACATACGAAAACAATAAAAACATCGGCACTGCGGCAATAACTATTGTAGGCGTTAACGAATACAAAGACTGCCCCGCTGTGCGTAAGACGTTTAACATTGTGCCGTCAAAGGTTGCAGGTGTTGCTCAGACCGACCGCACGGTATCGACCGTAACGTTCAAGTGGAACAAGCATAAGGACGCTGCAAAGTACCGCGTTATGAGTTATGAAAACGGCAAAAACACAACCATTGACACAGTTAAAGACACCTCGTACACGCTAAAGAGCGTGTCCCCGAGCGAGAGTATAAAAATACGAATTTCGGCAATTAAGACAGTCAGCGGCAAAGATTATGTCGGTCAATACAGCGACCCTGTTGAGATGACAGCCTCGCCGAAAAAAGTTGAAGGTCTCAAAAAGACAAGCACTGCGACTGACAGTATCCGCCTGCAGTGGAACAAGCAGGAATACGCAAGTTACTTTGAGGTTTACCAGTACGACGACGCGCAGGGCAAGTATGTTGTAATAAAAAATGCCTCTAAAAATCACTTTAATGTAAAAGATTTGAAGATGAACAAAAAGTACACCTTCAAAGTCCGCGCAGTAAAAGTTATGGAGAACGGCACCAAACTTACGAGCGATATCAGCGCTCCGCTTGCGGCATACACAAGTCCTGCAACTCCGACAATCTCCACCGCAAAATCAAATGCTGCAAAACGCATTGCCGTCACCTGGAAAAAAGCGGCAGGCGCAAGCGGCTATCAGGTGATGTGGAGCACATCGGGCACGTTCAAATCCAACTACCTTTCGGTAAATGTTGATTCTGCAAGCAAACTCAGCACCGTGCTCACCACCTCACAGTCAGGCAAAAAGTACTATGTTCGCGTTCGCTCATACAAAAAGTACGGAAGCGGCAAGATATACTCAGGCTGGAGCGACACGCTGAACGTAAAAACTAAATAAGATACAAGGACTATCCTGCACATATGCAGGATAGTCCTTTTTGTGTAAAATTATT
>ONXZ01000019.1 GCA_900321905.1 uncultured Eubacteriales bacterium | reverse complement strand
GCCGGGTATGTCATATTTATACAGCAGCACAATTGACGCAAAAAACGCCACGCCGCCGATGACTTTTGCAACCGCAACTTTTTTGTATTTACTTATGTTTACCTGTGCAAGAACGGCAAGGAGGATAAGCCCTGCAACCACGCCGCAAAACATCACAAGCAAAGGCACGCCGCAGTAGCTTAAAAACTCTTTTTGCAAATCAGCGACAGTGTAACTTGTGCCGCCGGCTTCATACTTGCAAAACGCATACCAGTTAAGCGCCTCGTAAAACGTGGCAATAACTGACACTATAACACCTGCAACAGAAAACA
Source organism: uncultured Eubacteriales bacterium (assembly GCA_900321905.1). Lineage (GTDB taxonomy): Bacteria > Bacillota > Clostridia > Oscillospirales > Acutalibacteraceae > Eubacterium_R. Next base: position 11,743 of record ONXZ01000019.1, on the reverse strand, counting down.
TAACAGATATTAACCGCTTTGCCATATCGCAACCTCCTTTGCTTTTTCGATTTTATAGTAACACATCATATTAACGTAAAAAAGAGTTTGTGTATAAATTTTAGGTTTTGTTTATTTTCTCAGCAAAATTACATCAGCGTAATTTTGAATCTGACATTTTTGCAACCCTTTCTGTTATTTAATGATTTTGTGCCCTTGGCACAAATGATGTAGTTCCTTACGGAACAGTGATGTTGCTCCTTTGTCGCAGTGATGTAATTGTGTTCCACATTCACGCCCGAAGGGCACATCACGTCCTCGGGACACATCACGCCCGAAGGGTACATCACGTTTCACGGAGTGGAACACATCACTCCCACAAAAAAAACACACCCTTGCGGTGTGTTTCTTTTGGTGGGAACAACAGGGCTCGAACCTGTGACCCTCTGCTTGTAAGGCAGATGCTCTCCCAGCTGAGCTATGCTCCCGTTAGCGTTAATTATTATAACACAATTATTCTGTTTGTCAAGAGTTAATCGCTGATAATTTTAAACAGTTCCCTGAGCCTGTCCTGCTGCTCGGTGAGGTACAAATATCCAAACAGCGCTTCTATTCCGGTTGCGATGTGGTATTCTCCCTGTGTTGCAGACTTTGGGTTATGCCCCACTTTGGCGTTCCTGCCGCGCTTGTAGATAGCGGTTTCCTCCTCGGTGAGGATATCTTTAATTTTGTCATATGCCCTTGTCTGCGCCTTTGCGCTGACGTACTTAACACTCTCGCGATGCAGGTCGTTAACAGGGCGGTTAGCCTCGACAACCAGCGTTTCGCGCACAAGCATTTCGTAAACGCAGTCACCGATAAACGCAAGGTTCAGCGGCGATAACTGCTTGGGGTTAATCTCTTTTTCCGTAAATCTCATCATTTAATGTATTCAAACTCTATGTCGTACAGCGACACAATGTCGCCCTCTTGTATTCCGCGTTCTTCAAGCGCCGCAAACACGCCGCTTTTATCAAGCACACGCTGCATATATTGGAGCGCTTCGTAGTCCTCGATGTCAATGCCTTTAAGCACTTTGGGGAACCAGTCCGCTTCCACAAGGAAGTAACCCTCGTCCTCCTGCGTAATCTTGAAGCCTGTATCCTGACCGATAATTGACTCAATCGGAATCTCCTCCGCCTCGTACTCTTTAATCGGAGGCAGGTCGCGCAGTTTGTTCCACACAACGTTCATCAGTTCTTTTGTGCCTTCAAGAATCGGCGCGCAGATAGAATAATACTCGTAGCCTTTGCCCTCAACATATTTTTTAAATTCTTCAATCTGTTCAGGCTCAGCCATATCAATTTTATTGCCTGCAACAATCATCGGGCGCTCAGCAAGGTCAGGGTTGAATTTAACAAGTTCCGCGTTAATCTGCTCAAAATCGTCAATCGGGTTCCTGCCTTCGTGACCGCTGACATCGACAATGTGTATAAGCAGTCGGCAGCGCTCAACGTGGCGCAAAAACTGATGACCGAGACCAATACCGTCGCTTGCGCCCTCGATAAGACCGGGAATATCCGCAATTACAAAACTGTTGCCCTCGCCCATCGACACAACGCCGAGGTTTGGCACAAGGGTAGTAAAATGATAGTCGGCAATCTTTGGTTTAGCCTGCGACACAACGGAAATCAGGCTCGACTTGCCAACTGACGGATAGCCGATAAGACCAACGTCCGCAAGAAGTTTAAGTTCAAGATTGACTTCCCACTCCTCGCCGGGAACGCCGGGTTTTGCAAAACGCGGTACCTGCCTTGTAGGCGTAGCAAAATGGGGGTTGCCCCAGCCGCCTCTGCCGCCTTTTGCAGCGACAAAGCGCTCCGTTTTGCTCATATCAGCCATAACTGCGCCGCTCGTCGCCTCGCGGATAATTGTGCCGCGCGGCACGCGAATTTCAAGGTCTGCGCCTTTTTTGCCGTTACATCTGCCGCCCTTGCCCGGCTCGCCGTTTTGCGCCTTGTACTTGCGCTTGTAGCGAAAATCAGCAAGCGTTGCGAGGTTATCATCAACAACAAAAACAACGTCGCCGCCTTTGCCGCCGTCACCGCCGTCGGGTCCGCCTGCGGCTACATATTTTTCACGGTGAAAAGCAACTGCACCGTCGCCGCCGTCACCTGCTTTTATCTTAACTTTTGCAATATCTACAAACATATAATCACCTGACCTTATAGCCTCCCTTGCTAAAGGGGAGGTGGCGGCGTTAGCCGTCGGAGGGATAGTCGTTGGAGTAGGGACCAGCATTGCTCGTCCGCAAAAAACTCAAAACTTATCACTTAATACTTAAAACTTTAATTGCGCTGATTACACTCGGCACAAGCATTACCACGCCGTAAAGCGTGAGCGCAACAAGCACCAGCGGATACAGCACCACAATCAAAATCATCTGTTTTTTTGTGAGTTCGCCCACTTTCATAAACGCCATTACAAACCCTGCGTACGACACGCACGGTATCAGCGGCAGCAACAGTCCGCCGGCAATAGTCTGCCCCACTGTCACAAGCGGCTCGGCAGTTCTGCTGCGCAGCGCAAACATAAACGCTGTAAGCAAAACCGCACCTGCAAAATACAGTCCGAACAGTGATAAAAGATACCTTTTTGCAATCTTTTTTTCATTCATAGCAATAGATTAACATTAAAACAACATAAAGTCAAATAAAATTATAAAGACGGGTTTGCAAACCCGCCTGTTATACCTTTGGTTTATTTTTTTGTGTCAATATATCCGACTATCAGCACACCGATGCCCTTGCTGATACCCCAGCACAAAACGGAGGTCAGCACGACTGTGACAATATTAGACGTGAGTTTGCTGATATTCTGCAAACTGCCGCCGGACTTGTACTCAAGCAGCCAGAAGCCAACCGTGCAACCAAACGGCACGATAAAACTGAAAGCGCGCAAAAGCACATTGTCCCTGTCGCGCCTTGAGTATGCGCTCAAAACGCCGCCGATAATCCCGCCTGCAAGAAGTAAAAACCAACGCATTTTGGTTTATTTGCCGTTTTCTTTAAGGTACTTGTGAATTTGCTCCATAATAGCGTCGCTGTCAAGACCGTGAACCGTGCACGCTTCCTCAAGAGTTTCGCCAATAGAAGCAGGGCAGCCAACACAGTGCATACCGTTTTGCATAAGGATAACTGCGATACCTCTGTCATATTCAAGCATTTCGCCCATAGTGGTCTGTTTTGTAATCTCCATAGTAGTATCCTCCTTAAATTCCTATTAAAGTAATAGGGTTTATCCGTCACACATATTAACACATTAATTATTTTATGTCAAGACTAATATTTTTATCATATTATAATTGAAAAATCGCTCGACTTCTGTTACAATAGAAAAGTGTATTACGGAGGACAAAAATATGTACAAAATCGGATTTGACAACGACAAATACAAGTCAATGCAGTCACAACGTATCCGCGAGAGGATTAGCGAGTTTGGCGGTAAACTCTACCTTGAGTTCGGCGGCAAGTTGTTTGACGACTACCATGCGTCGCGCGTACTGCCGGGTTTTCAGCCTGACAGTAAACTGCAAATGCTCCTGCAACTCAAGGACGAGGCGGAGATTGTGCTTGTAATCAGCGCAGAGGATATTGAAAAATCAAAGCGCCGCGGCGACCTTGGCATTACATACGATGACGAAGTTGTGCGTCTTATCGGCGAGTTTACGGATATCGGGCTTATGGTCGGCAGCGTTGTGCTGACAAAGTTTGCACCGTCTGCAAAAACCAGAGAGTTTGAGGAAAGGCTCAACGCGCTCGGCTATCCCGTTTATCACCACTACAAGATTGACGGTTATCCGTCAAATATTTCAAAAATCGTCAGTGACGACGGCTACGGCAAAAACGATTACATTAAAACGAGCCGCAAACTTGTTGTTGTAACTGCACCCGGCCCCGGCAGCGGCAAAATGGCTACCTGCCTGTCGCAACTTTATCACGAAAACAAGCGCGGTATCAAAGCGGGATATGCTAAATTTGAAACATTCCCTATCTGGAACATTCCGCTAAAGCACCCTGTTAACATCGCTTACGAAGCGGCGACAGCTGACCTTAACGACGTTAATATGATTGACCCGTGGCACCTTGAAGCGTATGTCGTGACAACCGTTAACTACAACCGTGATGTTGAAATTTTCCCTGTTTTAAAGGCTACTTTTGACAAGATTTACGGCGAATGTCCGTACAAGTCGCCCACTGATATGGGCGTTAATATGGCAGGCAACTGCATTATTGACGACAACGCGTGCCGCGAGGCGTCGAAGCAGGAGGTTATCCGCCGCTACTTCACAGCGCTTTGTCAGAACACCAAACTGCCTGTACACAGCGACGAGGTTTACAAGATTGAATTGCTGATGAATCAGGCGAGTATCAGCGTGACAGACCGCGCCTGCACTGTTGCCGCGCGAATTGTTGAAGAAAACACAGGCGCTCCTGCCGCTGCGATTGAACTCAACGACGACACGGTTATCACAGGCAAGACATCTGAACTGCTCGGCTGTTCTTCGGCAATGCTGCTCAACGCACTCAAGCACCTTGCAGGCATTGACGACGATATTCTGCTGATTCTGCCTGAGGTTATCAAGCCTGTGCAGAAACTCAAGGTGAACTACCTCGGCGGTCACAATCCGCGACTTCACACAGACGAAACACTGCTTGCGCTGTCAATCTCGGCAAGCACAAACGAAAATGCAGCAGCAGCGCTCGCACAACTCAAAAACCTGCGCAACACGGAATTTCATTCCACAGTTATGCTCGCGCAGGTGGACGAAACTCTGCTCAAACGCATCGGCGTGCGCGTAACCTGCGACCCGAAAACAAAATAACAAAAACAAAAATGCACTCCGCTATGGAGTGCATTTTTATTGTAAAGTGAATAGTTGTAGGGAGCGATGCCCACAGCGTTCCGTTGAAACTTCCAAAGTGCAGCGAGCAACCTGAATTCGCAATTATCACATAAGCAGCAGATAACTTGCGGCGCCGTAGACGGTGCAGGTCATAACAAGCACATTTGCTACCGTGTTTGTTTTGCCTGTAATCATACGCACAATAATACCAATGCCGCTGAACAGCAGTCCGCCCCACGCTGCGATAATGCGCACTGTCATATCGGGAGCAAGCGAGGTTGCGTTGATGAACGTAACAAGCACCGACAGTGCAACGCCAAGCCAGAAAAATATTAGATGTACTCGCTCATCGCCCTTTGGTTTGAACATAAACACCGACGTAACGATGAACGAAAAAACAATAACTACATAAAGAATAAACAGTGGTTGCAGTGCCATAATTAAATCCTCCTGATACTTATCTCGCCACTTTTGAGGGTGGTGAGTTCTCCGTTTTCAAGGCGAACTGCAAGTCCGCCGTTTTTGTCAATATATTCTGCCGTTGCAGGGGTGACAACCCCGTTTTGGATAAAGTTAATCCGCTCGCCGATAATCATTGAGTGCGTGCGGTAGTAATCCATATAATCGCTCGCGGGCGACTCCGATACTTTGCAAAGTTCGTCCGCTATCGCCGCAATAAGTTCTGCGCGCTTAATATCGCAGTCAAGACTTGCGGCATTTTCTACATCATCGGGGAAGTTGACCGTTTTAATGTTCATACCCACGCCGATTATTACCGACGTGACAGTCTGTGTTTCAAAATCGGTGACGGCTTCTGTCAATATACCGCAGATTTTTTTGCCGCCGAGGTAAACGTCGTTCACCCACTTGATTTGCGGCGTTTTATCTGTAAGTTTTTCAACCGCCCTGCACACGGCAACTGCCGCGGCTGTCGTAATACCGACGGTGCTGCCGAGCGAACGCATCGGGTGCAAAACAAGCGTAAGGTACACACCTGTCAGTGCAGGCGAATAAAAACTCTTGCCCTGTCTGCCCCTGCCGCTCGTCTGCTCGTCAGCAGTTACAAGAAATATATTTGTTTTGCCGCTGCCAAGCAGCCGCTTTGCCTCGTTATTAGTTGAGTCGATTGTCGGATAGCACAGCACCTCAATATCATTTTTGAGGTGAGATGTGATGAGGTCGCTCGTGATAATATCGTTGTCGCTACCGAGGATATACCCCCTGTTTGTCACAGCGTCTATCACATATCCATCGCTGCGCAGCGCCTTGATAGCCTTCCACACAGCCGCACGGCTGACTCCGAGTTTATCGGCAATCGCCTCGCCGCTTATATACTCGTTTGACTTTGCAATGAGTAGGTTTAAAACTTCTTTTTTTGTAGACATTGATTATCTTCTTATGTAAAAAATCGCAAGTGTGCCCGGTCCGCAGTGTGATGAAATTGTGCAGCCAGCGTCGGCAAAAATAATCTCGCCGAATCTGTCGCCGCCCTCAACAAGACCCTTTATGAAAGCCAGAGTCTGCGGCTCAATGTCGCCGCTGTTTGCAATAACAATGCGCGAGGTGTCAATTCTGTTTTCGTCAAGTCGGTCGTTGACATATTGCTTATAAACCGCTTCCATTTTGCCGCGGTATTTTTTAGCGACGTCCATAGCGCCGTCAGCGTTAACTTCAATGCTCGGCTTAATACCAAGCACGTTTGAACCAAAGCGGGCAACGCCTGAACATCTGCCGCCCTTGTGCAGGTATTCAAGCGAACGCAAAACAAAAGTTGCGCTTGTTTTTGGCACAAGTTTTGTAACTTTGTCTGCAATCTTTTTTGCGTCCATACCCTTGTCGCGGAAGTCGCACGCTTTAAGAACGAGCAGACCCATAGCGGTGCAGAGCGACTTTGAGTCAACAACATAAACGTCGTCAAACTCCTCTGCGGCGATACACGCGTTTTGATATGTTGATGAGATTGCCGACGACAGGCTGATATGCACAACCTTTTTGCCCTCGTTCACTGCGCGCTCAAAAACCTCATAGTAACGATTTGGCGGTACTGCCGCTGTTTTTGGTAAAATCTTCTGTTCGCTGACAAAGTTGTATATATCGTCAGGTGTGACGTCAACGCCGTCAAGATGTTCGTCCTCGCCAAGAAGAATCGACAGCGGAACAATCTCGATATCGCGACTTTTCACAATATCGCTCGGCAAATCACAGGTTGAATCTGCCGTAATTAAAATATTATTCACTGCATCCATAGTTAACCTCTGTTGTGTATTATTTCGAACCGTAATTAATCTCAATCGAGCGAATTTCACTGCGTGAATACGCTCTGTCAAAAGTGATTTTTAGAACCTGCGCCCCATTGACTTCCATAACAGACGCAGTGTAAGCAATATCGTAACTGTCAGCAGCGCCGTCGTTGATAATCACGGAGTATTCGCCTTCGTTGAAAACGCCGTTATCAAACGAAAATCCCGACTTTGCAGTGAGTTGAATATACGACTCGGTGACAGTGATATCCTGAATGTCCTTGATATCGGTTTCCTCCTCAGCGAGGGAGATTGTCTGCTCAAGCACATCGGTTTTGAACTCGGGCTTATATTTAACCCAGTCAATCACTTTTGCGTTATCGTCAGTATTTTTGAAGGAATTATGCTCTGTATAATTCCATTTTTCAGCACTGATTTTTGTGGGGTCGGCAACTGCGTATTTCTTAACAGGTTTAAAGTTCATCGACTTTTCCTTAACAACAAATTCCTGCTTGCTGTTGAGCGCAAGTTTAAAGTTGATGTAGCCGATTGTCTGCACCGTCTGAGAATTCTTATAGTTGATGTTGACCTCAACTTTAATGCAGATTTCCTTGTTTTTGTTAACGGAATAAACGCCCTTGCCCTTTGTCCAGTTTTGGAAGGTCATATACTCGCTGCCGTTTTGCAGGGCGCGCGCATAGCCGTTGTAACCCGACTTTGCAAGACCAGTCTTGTTATCGTATGCAATAGCCCTGCTCTTGATATCCATAGACACCTGAATTATCTTTTTGCACGACTTGAGTTGTGCGACTTCCTCGCGAATCTGGTTGTTGAGTATATCCTCCCAAGTGGTCTGGTCGGCACAGAACACGTCGTATTTTACAATGCGCGAATCCTTGATTACAGGCTTTAACACATAGATATCGTATGTAAACTCGCCGCTTGACTTGTCCTCGGCGCTGACCGCTCTGATAAGCAAATCCTCGTTGCCGTCGCCGTCAAAGTCGGTAACGTACATTTTCGGCGTTTGGGCGTCAATGAGTCCGCTCCAGTTATCAAATTCGTACTCATCTTTCCCATGGGTGAGTATTACACCCGTCGTGCCTTTGTAGAGTTTATAGTTTCCGACGGAGGCAAGCAGTTCCTTGTTGGCGTTTTTCTCCGTTGCAGGCTGCTGCGAAACAGTAGTGAGCCGAACATCGCTCTGCTGCGCAAACGGATTGCCGTTTGTGTAGTAGTAAATGCCGAAAACTACGCCCACCGCAAGCACAAGCGTTAATAAAATTCTGAAAAAATACTTCATTAGCCTTCCCTGAATTTATCCTTAAATTGAAATTCTGTCTTTTTACCGTCAATTATGTGGTAACATTTTCCGCCGGCGAGTGCGAAAATGTGTTTGTCGTGTCTGAGTGAGTCGGAGTAGACGTCAACAACTTCAATCTCGTCTTTGTCAAACTCCTCATAAAGTCGTTTCACTTTTTCCGCTCCACGGCAGTTTTCGCCGATAATGGCGCCTGTTTTAGGATTGTGCCGAGTGCAGATTAATTTGTCAAAACCAAGCCTTTGGCTGATATCCTCAAGCAAAAAATCAGGGCTTGCGCTGATTATAACGCTGTACCTGCCGCTTTCCTTAAACCAGGGGTGAGCCTGTTTTTCGTGCCTGTCCCAAAAGCCTTTTACCGCTCTTTTTTTAGGTATCATCGGCAGGAACATAAAGCAGATTTGCTTGAACTGCGTGAACGTTATCGCGCGAACCAGCATAAGAAGCAAGCCCGCAATCACCACAGGCATCCAGATAATGCACCACGGATAATGCAGCAGGCAGTAGCCGACAAACAGCGAACCGCTGTCAAACGGCACTATGGTTTTGTCAAAATCGTAAATATCTATCTCCATTTTCATCCCCCTTGTTCAATTGGGGACTGTCCCCAATTGAACATTGGTGTAATATTTTTGCTGGGGTTTTGCTGATTTTTATACAATCTGTATAATTATATTTCCTTTTCGTCAAATGAGAATTTGATTTTTTTATCGCTCTTGAACTGCGTGAGCGTTACCCCTGCAGCATTTAACATTTTTTTGCTTGCGATTGTGCCCGGAGTGTTGGCATATTTGTCAGATATGTAAACAACCTCTTTAATTCCGCTTTGAATAATCGCTTTTGCACATTCGTTGCACGGAAACAGCGCAACAAAAATGCGCGAGCCGCGCAAATCCTGACCGCCGGAATTGAGTATTGCATTGAGTTCTGCGTGGCAGACAAACGGATACTTTGTATCGTTTGGCTCAGCGGCGTTCCTCTCCCACGGAAAATCGTCGTCGCTGCAACCTCGCGGAAAACCGTTGTAGCCAACGGACATAATTTTGTTGTCGTCGCTGACTATGCAGGCACCGACCTGCGTGTTAGGGTCTTTGCTGCGCATAGACGAGAGCAGCGACACGCCCATAAAGTATTCGTCCCACGAGATATAGTCATTTCTTTTTGGCATAATATTTACCTCTTAAAACCGTTATGATTTTTTATAAAACATTAAGTGCGCTTACAAAATCATCAAGTTCCGGCGCTTCAATTTCCTCAACTTTACCCTCGTCAACAAGCGCTGCGTTTGCGGGGTCAATAGGAAGTTTTGCAAGCACAGGCAGATTGAGTTCCGCTGCGGTTTCGTCAATCTGTGACTCGCCGAAAATGCTGTGCTTTTTGCCGCAGTCAGGGCAAACAAAATAACTCATATTTTCAATCAGTCCGAGCACCGGGACATTCATCATCTCCGCCATATTATACGCTTTGTTGACAATCATTTTAACAAGGTCTTGCGGAGTTGAAACGATAACAATACCGTTAACAGGCAGCGACTGAAACACTGTCAGCGCAACGTCGCCTGTTCCGGGCGGCATATCAACAAACAGGATGTCGAGGTCGCCCCAGTTAACGTCAGTCCAGAACTGCTGAATCATACCGCTGATAACAGGACCGCGCCATACGACGGGTGCGTTAACGTCCTCAAGCAGAAGATTGACGCTCATCATTTTAACGCCTGTTTTTGTGACAGTCGGAAGCAATCCTGTGTTGTCCTGCATAGCGCGGCTTGTGATACCAAAAGATTTCGGCACAGACGGGCCTGTTACATCGGCGTCAAGGATACCGACTTTAAGCCCTGCCTTTTGGCACTTTGCAGCAAGCAGACAACTTACGAGGCTTTTGCCCACGCCGCCTTTGCCTGAAACTACACCGATAACTCGTTTAATATTTGAATGTTCGTTCATCGGTTGAAGAAAACTTTGCTGTCTTGAAGCGCAGTCCTCGCCGCAAGTTGAACAATCGTGTGTACATTCACTCATTTCAATTTCTCCTTATTCATAATTTCTGATAAGCGCGATTACTTTGCCGAGAACCGCAAGTTCATCAACAATAATCGGCTCATAATTATCATTTTCGGGTTGAAGGCGAAAATGTCCGTTTTCTTTATAAAAACGTTTAACAGTTGCCTCATCATCAATGAGGGCAACAACAATCTCGCCATTCTCTGCAACAGGTGTTTTTTCAACAATAACAAGGTCGCCGTCCTGTATAGCGGCGTTAATCATTGAATCGCCCTGAACATGCAGCGCAAATAAATCTCTGCTGCCTGCGTTAATCGGCACAGGGATATAATCCTCGATACTTTCAACGGCAAGAATCGGTTTGCCTGCGGTAACCGTGCCGACAAGCGGAACGTACTGCGCGCGCTGATTTCTGCCGGAAATTGTAAGCGAGCGTTTTTGGTTAGCGTCGCCGCGCTGAATGTATCCTGCTTCCTCAAGCGCTTTGATGTGATACTGCACGGTAGAAGTTGATTTAACGTCAACTGCACGGCAAATCTCCCTTACAGACGGAGCAACGCCTTTTTGGTCGATAGTATCGCGAATATAATCAAAAACTTTTTTGCGCGTTTTGCTCATCTTTTCCACAAATTGCACCCCGTTTATATTAATATTTACAATATATTATCATTTATAATGTGCTTTGTCAAACAAATGTACACGAATATTATTAATGAATTAAAAAATTTGAAAAAGTGTTGACATTTTGCTAATAATAAGATATAATCTTGCTTGCAATTTGAAATGGCTTTATAGCTCAGTTGGCTAGAGCATGCGGTTCATACCCGCAGTGTCACTGGTTCGAATCCAGTTAAAGCCACCAACGGCCCGGTGGTCAAGTGGTCAAGACACCGCCCTTTCACGGCGGTAACACGGGTTCAAATCCCGTCCGGGTCACCATAAAATCCACGTTTTAAGCAAATCGCGAAAACGTGGATTTTTCTATGCAAACGCAGTATTCATGCGGGTTTCGGGGTTTTCCCAAAATCATGAAAGTATCACTCGGATACCATACAATTACCAAACAAAACAAAAAATAATAACTCATTTTATAGCTCATTAAAAAAGCAAGCCGGTTTTATGCAAGTGTAAAATGAAAGTGGACACGAAAAGTGTTCGCTTTCATTTTTTTGTTGTATAATAAAGAAAAAGGAGGAAATAAAATGGGAAAGCAAAGGAAATATACGCCTGAATTCAAAATACAATGTGTAAAAGAAGTGTTGGAAGGCAAAAAATCAGAATGGAAAATAGCGAGAGAATATGAAATAAGCCGAAGTAG
>ONXZ01000204.1 GCA_900321905.1 uncultured Eubacteriales bacterium | reverse complement strand
AAACGAAGCGCCGCTTGATAATGTTAGTGAACGCGACGCCGATTCACCTGCGCTGCTTATTTACACCTCGGGTTCAACCGGCAAGCCAAAGGGCGTTTTGCACAACTACGATAGCGTTAGCGACTCGGTTTACCGCTATGGCGACATCATCAATCTTGAGCAAGGCTCAACCGTTGCACTTGGCGCACCGTTCACATTTATTGTATCGCTTATTGATATTCTGTATCCTCTCACAGCCAATATGGCAGAATATATTATTCCTTACAAAACGATGAGGGACCCTGTGCTTCTTGCTGATTTTGTTGCGGATAATCAGATTAACCACCTGTTTATCAGCCCTAAAATGCTCAAAATATTCAAACAGAAGGGAACTTCGCTCAAGAGCGTTTATACAGGCAGTGAGCGTGTTTCGGATATCTACTTTGACGACTTTGACGTTATTGTGTTCTACGGTCAGAGCGAGTGCGCAGGCACACTCTCTTTCGTAATTGATAAAAAGTATGACAACACACCAATCGGCAAACCCGCCAAGGGTGTTTGCGCCTATGTTCTTGATGAACAGGGCAACGAAGTTGAGGAGGGCGAACTCTGTCTCAGCGGACTTTTTGCTTCCTGCTATATCGGTCTTGAGGAGCAGACACGCAACACGTTTGTCCCCAACCCGTTTGCTGAGCGCGACGGAAACAAGCATATGCTCAAAACAGGCGATATCGTAAAGCGCGGTGAGGACGGTAATATCATCTTCCTCAACCGTAAGGACTGGATGGTTAAAATCAACGGCCAGCGCGTTGAGCCTGCTGAAATTGAAACTATTATCAAAGCGACTGACGGAGTGTTTGACGCAGTTATCAAGGATTTCAAAAACCAGTACAATCAGGTTTACCTCGTTGCCTACTATGTTGAGAGCGAGCCAATCAATGCCGATGACATAAAAAAGGAAATTGCTAAAAAACTTCCTTCTTATATGGTCCCTGCTTTCTTTGTAAAACTCGATAAACTGCCTGTTAACCAAAACGGCAAACTTGACCGCTCAGCGCTTAAAGCACCTGAGGCGAGCGACTTCAGGAATGAGTACATTGCGCCTGAAACCGATATGCAGCGCGCGCTTTGCTCTGCATTTGAAAAGGTGCTGAAAATGGAGAATATCAGCGTTGACGATGATTTCTTCGCACTTGGCGGCGACTCTATCAAGAGTGCAATGGTGTGCAGCGAATGTACGCTTTACCGTTTGAGTTCAGCAGATATTTTTGCCGGCAAAACTCCGCGCGCAATCGAGCGTATTCTGCTTGAAAAAGCGGCTAAAACTCCTGCTTCAAAGCGCGGCGAGCGCAAGCGTATATACCCGCTTACTCCTATGGAGCGCGGTATGTACCTTGAGCAGAAACTTGACGAAAACAGCACGGTTTACAACCTTAACCTTGCTTTCACAATCAAAGGCGCAGATGTTGACACTGTTAAGAAAGCAATAAACAAAGTGTTTATGGCGCACGAGGCGCTGCACTCAACTTACGGCGAGGAAAACGGACTCCCTGTCAGAATTCTCACTAAAGACCTGCCCGAAATCGCTGTGGTTGACGGCAAAACATACGACGAGGTTATGGAGATTGTTGACACAACTCTTGTGCCGTTCAACCTTAACGAGGGCGTTCCGGCAAGATCAACTCTCTACACACTTTCTGACGGCAGAATAGTGTATTATCTGCAGATTCATCATATCGCATTTGACGGTGGCTCGGCACAGCCGTTCTTTAACGAGTTTGTCGCTGCGCTGAAAAATGAGGATGTTGCTGCTCCTGATATCGACCTGTCCGATTTATACGAGGATGCGCTCAATGCTGACAACAGCAAGGGCATGGATTTCTATAAAGAACTGTTCAGCGACGGTGTTCCTGTTAACGATATGCCGCTTCGCGGTAAACGTCCAAAGGTTCATCCGCTTGGCAATAAAGAAATCAAATTTACATTTGACGAGGATAAAATTAAAACTATCGACATAGCGGCTAAGAAATGCAAACTGACTGAATTTGAGTTGGTTTTCTCCGCCATTGCTATGACGCTCGGCAAGTATACCGCAAGCGAAGATATTGTTCTCGGTATACCTACCAATATGCGACCTGCAGGTGCAGACAACGTGGTCGGTATGTTTGTCAACACCGCCCCTGTTCGCATTAAACCTGTCAGAAACGCAACTCTCAGCGACTACCTCGCCCAGACATCGGAAGCAGTGCGAAACGCGACTTACGGTGCTTCGCTTCCGTTTGAGGATATTGTCGGCGAGTTCGTTAAAACAAGGGACGAATCAAGAAATCCGATTTTTGACGTCAGTGTTAACTACCACACTATTCCCGATACTTACAGCAAAGACGGACTCTGCGTGTCTTTCTACAACTCATTGCAGAAGATGAGCAGGGATATCGGTATAGTTATCGTCAAAAATGACGGCAAACTCAACTTCACCGTTCAGTATTCCACAGAACTCTTTGAGGATGTTGTGGTTGAAAACTTTACACAGCAGTTTACATCTGTGCTTGACGCACTCGCTGACGGCACAGCAAACACCGTGCGCGAAGCAATGGAACTTCCGGAGTCACAGCGCAAAGTGCTTGAAGGCTTCAGCGTTGAGGGCGAGTGCGAAATACCTGTAACTCTCCTTCACAAAGCGTTTGAAAAGTCGGCAAAAGAGCATGAAAACGAAACTGCGCTTATTGCAAAGGACGGCGCTTTTACATACCGTCAACTTAACGAAATGGCTAACAAAGTTGCCCATAATCTTATTGATAAGGGCGTTGGAGTAGGCGACAGCGTGCTGCTGCTTCTTCCGAGAAGGAGTTGCTTCTTTGCTTCTCTGTTCGGCGTTAACAAAGCGGGCGCGGCGTTTATTCCTTGCGACCCTCAGTATCCTGCTGACAGAATCAACCACATTATAACCGATTCAGAAGCGTCGTTTATCATCACAACTGACGACAAAATGGCTGACTATCCTGCAGAAAAAGCAATAAACATTGACGACCTTCTTGCAGGTGATAATACAGAAAACCCTGATGTGCATATGAGCGATGAGGAACTGTCATATAT
>ONXZ01000258.1 GCA_900321905.1 uncultured Eubacteriales bacterium | reverse complement strand
CGGCTGGTTTACAGGTCCTGTTACTTCGTTTGTCAGCCTGATTATCCCCGTGCTTCTGCTGCGCTACGGCTTTAACAGTAACTACGACGTGCTGTTCGTTGACAGCGTAAGAAAGAACATTATCGTAATTCCGCTGATATTCGATATCATCGGCTATGTGCTGATGTCAATTCCGTATATGACCTGGGATTACACGGACGAAAAGCAGAACAAGGTTATGGAGGTTCTGCGCCGCCGTGAGGAGGTTACCCGCAAGCAGATGAAAGAGGGCGACGCTTCAAGACCCGGTATTGATGACGTGGAGAACTCCGCGAAGGATAGAGTGGAGGTGACGTCATGAAAATAGGTAAGAAAAGAGATAAAAAAGATACTATCACCGTTGACAATATGCCCGACTTCCTCGAGGAGGAGGCAAAAGAGGCTGAAAAACAAGCGGCTGAGTATACTATCGACGTGCCTGATGATGAAATCTGGACGTATCAGATTGAGGGACTTCAGGAGCCGAGAATCGGCGAAAAAGCAAGGCAGTACAATACGACAAAGAAAAAGATTATCGTTGTAATTATTCTTCTTGTTGCAATATCAATCAGTATTTTCCTTTCGGTGCGCGCGCTTTACGTTAAGGAGTTTGACTTCAAGCAGCGTGACGACGGAACATATTATCTTTATTCGTTCTCAAACCCGGGCGAGGTTAAGGAGGTTACCGTTGACTACTTTGTTGACGACGACGGCAATAAGGACGAGAGCAAGCCTATTGAAGAACTGGCAGACTTTGCCTTCAACTGTGACGACCAGGTTACCAAAATCACAGTCGGCAAAGACGTTAAAAAACTCTCAGGTAAATCGTTCTACTCCTGCTGGGCGCTCCAGTATGTTGAGATTGACGACGCTAACCCTAACTACTGCGATGTTGACGGCGTAGTTTACACCAAGGATATGAAGGAGATTGTCTTCTATCCTATCGACCACGACCGCTATCTCCGCCTTAAAAACGGCTATGCCAAAATGGGCAAGGATAAGGACACAGGCGAGGAAAGACAGATTTCAAATCTCGTTGACGACGACGGCAAAGAGATGGAAGAACTCTGGGGAACTACCGCAAAATATGATGAAAAGTATTTTGACGAATACAACCACAAAGTTCGCACATACGTTATCCCGTCAAGCGTTGAAAAGATTGGCGAACTCTGCTTCACCTATGTAAATATCAACTACGTTTACATCCCCGAGGGCGTTAAAGAGATTGGCTCAATGGGCTTCTTCGACAGCGGTAATATTTGGGAATTCAATTCCTACACTTACGACAAGCCTATTACCGATACAACCTACAACGCTGTTAAATCATTTAAGTCGCAGTACAAGTCGCTCCCCGAAGGACTTGAAAAGATTGGCTCCGACTGCTTCACAAAGGACAAGGGCATTAACTATATGTATGTTCCGTCCAGCGTTAAGGAAATCGGTCACCACGCTTTTTGGGAAACATGCTTCCAGGAGGACGGCGAACTTAAAGGTCTGCCAAAGATGTGCGTTGGCGCAAGCGAGGAAGATTTCAACAAAAACACGAAACTCGGCGACCAGTGGCTGCCGAAATATGAAAAGCACCTTATTCACTTCAATATTGATGTTGAATACGGCGCGCAGAGAGAAAAATAAATAAATCATTCGGACGTCCTGTATACACAGGGCGTCCGTTTTTGCTGTTGTGTTTTGCAGTCGTTTGTGATATATTATAATTGTAAAAATAAATAGAAAGGGTAGTTTTTATGAAAAAGGTTATATCTGTTTTATTGGCGCTTGTAATGGCGTTTTCGCTTACTCCTGTCACGGCTTTTGCGGCTGACACACCGCCTGTGATTGATGAAAGCACGCTCACCACCACTATTTCAGGCGGCAAAAAGGCGGCAACAATCGGCGACACGGTAACTGTGTCTGTTAAAATTTCCTGCTCAAGCAAAATTCTTTATGCAGGTATTGAACTCGCTAAGCCTGACGGCTCAGGCAACACGGTTGGGCTTATGCAGTATAACGAAAGCACAGCAAAGTATGAATACACCAAGACTATTGAAAGCACAGACCCTGCGGGCAACTGGCGTGTTTACAAGATTGCCAGCACAGGCTTCCCGGCAAACCGCAGCGAGATATT
>ONXZ01000008.1 GCA_900321905.1 uncultured Eubacteriales bacterium | reverse complement strand
TTACAGTTACAGACAGACGCTTGTCGTCGCAGTCAACACTCACGGTTACCTTGCCGGTTTTTTCGCCATACGCATACCTTGCAACATTGCTCACAATCTCGTCAACAGATATTTCAATCTGGTAAATATCTTTACTCGTAAACTGCTGTGCGCTTGCAATTTTGCTTACAAAATCCGTTGCTTTTTCAACATTTTCGAGCGTTGCGTCAAGAGTTAGTTCTTCTGCTTTGCCGTTAAATCTGAAGCAGAGCATTGTCATATCGTCGAACTGGTCATTGTCCTGCACAAAGGCGTCAACCGATTCTTTAACGGTATCCACAATTTGTTTTGCCGTCATTGCAGACGCGTTATCAAAACATTTCAGCAACCGTTCCTCGCCGTAAAGTTCTTCGTCAACGGTGTCCGCCTCGGTAATTCCGTCGGTGTAAAGATAAACAATATCGCCCTTGTCAAGGGTAATACTATTCTCTTTATAAATCATATCTTCCATGCCCGCAAGCACAAAACCGCTCTTTGTTTTGAGGTACTGCGCCGTGCCGTTTTTAACTATAAGCGGTGGGTTGTGACCGGCGCTGACATATTTCATTTCGCCGCTGTTAAGGTCAATCACGCCGACCCAGAGGGTTACGAACATATCAGCCTCGTTCCTTGTGCAAAGGGAGTTATTTGCAGTTGCAACAGCCTCTGACAAGTCGGGAATATCTCTGATACAGTTTTGCAGAGTGATTTTTGCCATAGCCATAAACATCGCCGCAGGAACGCCCTTGCCCGACACGTCGCCGATAACAAAAGCAAGTCGGTTGCTATCTACAAAGAACACATCGTAAAAATCGCCGCCGACTTCCTTTGCCGTTTCCATATACGCGCCGACCTCTACTTCTTTTCTGCCGGGATAATCGTCGCTGAGCGCCGGAAGCAGAGAATTCTGTATGACATTTGCAACCTCCAGTTCAGACTGGATTCTGCTTTTTTCCAAAACCAGAACGCGTTGCTTTTGAGCAAAGGTGATAATTGTAACCATTAGCGCAAAGCCGATTGCGTTTGTGATAATAAACGGCAGAGCAATCTGGTGTACGATATCGACAGCCGTTTCAAACGGTTTGACCATAATCAGTACAACGCAGAGGTGGAACGTTTCCATTAACGCGCTGATAACCATAGCCACAAACGGTTTTTGAAAATGCTCGTGCTGTTTAAGTGAAATAAGGCCGCACATCAAACCGATACTGCAAGTTGCCACAACGCACGCCTGCGCGGTAATGCCGCCCATTGTAAGCCTGTGAGCACCTGCTATAAGACCGGCAATCAGACCTGCCACAGGTCCGCCGATAAAGCCTGACAGCATAGGGCCGATATCACGCACGGATATAACGGCACCGTTCAGGTTAAATCCCGATATATTGCCGTAGATACCGAACAAGCCGCCCATCAGGGCGGTTATTATGGTGTACTTCCACTTTTTATCGTTTTTAACTATTTTTGAAATTATATCGCTGCCGCCGATAAAACCTGCAATAAGCAGTATGATCGCCAGCGTGCCTATAAGCCTTGAAAAAATAACATTCATACTAACAGTCCCTTATAAAGAGCAAGACAAATCCAAAACCAATTTAAATGGCGGATTTGCCATATCAGCCAAGCATTGAGTAACCGTAGCCGTTTGAGATTGCGTCAACAGGGTCGCCCTTTTGGCAAAGCGGGCAGTCCTTTGAGTGATAAAACTCATATGCAGGCAAATCAGACATATCAAAAATGGTGTTAACAGGTATGCCCTGAATTGTGTCAACTGCGCTGAAAACGCTTGAAATACCGACAATGTTTCCGCCATAGTACTGTACGCTTTCCATAGCGCGCTCAACCGTGCGACCCGATGTGATACAGGAAATCAAAACAAGCACATTCTGCTCTTTAATCATACGGATAAGGTTGTCCCTGAAAATCAGGTTACCTGACGCGTCATACTCCGAGCCGAGAACATAAATCTCCCTTGTAGGGTTAGGACTCATCATACTCGGACGCGAAAGCTCGTGTGCAAGATATGCACCGAGCGCCTGTGTTTCATAAAGACAAAGCACGGTATTAACTTCTATACCGTAGGTGTTATAGTATTCCGCAAGCAGCATAGACGCGTCAACAGAAACTTCGTGATTGTGTTTGATGTCGGACGTGCCTATATAGTAATTGATATGGTTATTAGCCGACACAAAATGCCCCGGCATAGCGTGAATAAAAACTCTGTCATCTCTGTTAGATGTGATTGTGTAAACAGGATTCAAAATAACCCACTCCTTTACATTAATTTTACACTATTAGTCACTTCAATGCAACCGAGTGTGTTAAACAAAATTGTGCCGCCTTTTTTGTATAAATTCACCAAACTTAATTTATATTGATTATTTTAAAATATTGTGTTATATTAATAGCATTATGGAAATTGGTAATCTTAAATTTGAACACATAGCCTTTCTTGCGCCGATGGCAGGCGTTGCAGACAGAGCATTCCGCGAACTCTGCACGCACTACGGCGCGGCGTACACCGTGACTGAAATGGTGTCGTCCAAAGGCTTGACTATGGGTGACAAAAAAAGCGGCGAACTGCTGACAATCGGCAGCGAACATCCCTGCGGCGCGCAGATTTTCGGCGACGAGCCTGAAATTATGGCGCAGGCGGCGGTGAAATGCCTTGAATATCGCCCTGAAATAATTGACATAAATATGGGTTGCCCTGCTCCGAAAGTTGCGATGAACGGCGGCGGTGCGAGCCTGATGAAGCACCCCGACCTTGCGTATGAAATCACAAAGGCGGTGTGCGGTGCGGTTGACATACCTGTTACGGTTAAAATCCGCAAGGGCTGGGACGACGACAGCGTTAACGCTGTGCAGATGGCACAACTTGCCGAAAAAGCAGGCGCGGCGGCAATCGCAGTACACGGCAGGACGCGCGTGCAGATGTACAGCGGCACGGTTGATTACGACATAATTAAAGCCGTAAAAAGCGCGGTTTCAATCCCCGTTATCGGCAACGGTGATATAACCGATGAACAGAGCGCCACAATTATGCTTGAAAAAACAGGTTGCGACGCAATTATGATTGGCAGGGGCGCACTCGGCAATCCGTGGGTATTCTCAAAAATCAACGCGTATCTTGACGAGTGTCGAGTTCTGCCCGACCCGACAGTAACGCAAAAAATGGCGGTAATGCTTCGCCACATTGAAAAGATTATTGAGTACAAAGGTGAATACACCGCAATGCGTGAAGCACGTCACCACGCGGGTTATTACACAAAGGGCATGCGCGGCGGCGCGGCTATGCGCAGAGAAATATGCACATTTGAACACTTTGAACAACTTGAAGAACTTGCATTCAAAGTGGCAAAGGAGAATAGTTGATGTTACTAAAAAACTGCACTTTTTTTAACGAGGAGTTTGAAAAGGAATTCGGCGACATAAAAATTGAAAACGGTAAAATCAGCGAAATCGGATTTTTCAGCGACAGCGGCATTGATATGAGCGGCAAAATCATTTTGCCCGGCTTTGTGGACATACATATTCACGGCGGTGGCGGCGGTGATTTTTCAGACGGCAATTCAGACGCTTTTGACAAAATCAGCGCTCACCTTGCAAAGCACGGCGTTACCTCTTTTTGCGGAACGACTATGACTCTGCCGCACGAAAAACTGCTTGACATAGTAAAAGCCGCTGACGGCTATACCGCGCCAAAATCAAAACTTGCCGGCATAAACCTTGAAGGTCCGTACATCGCGCTGTCAAAAAAAGGCGCGCAAAACGGCGACTATGTTCGCCCTTGCAGCATTGCTGAACTTGACGAACTGCTCAGCGCAAACTCAAATATCAAACTGATAACCGTTGCACCTGAAGCGAGCGACAGCGCAGAATTTATACAGCACGCAAGCAAAAAAATTGCAGTGTCAATCGGTCACAGCGAAGCAGATGAAAACCAGTGCAGAATTGCGATTGCTAACGGCGTTTCGCACGCAACGCACCTGTTCAACGCGATGACTGCGATGACTCACCGCAGCGCAGGTATTGTGGGTGCTGCGCTTGACAGCGACGTCACCTGCGAACTTATATGCGACGGCGCGCACATCTGCCCTGCTGTACTACGAAACGCTTTTAAAATTCTTGGTGAAAACAGGGCGTGCGTTATCAGCGACAGTATGCGCGCGGCAGGTCTTGGCACGGGCGAGTTTGAACTCGGCGGACAAACCGTTTATGTTAAAGAAAACGATTGCGTTGCACGGCTTAATGACGGCACAATCGCTGCTTCAATCACCAACTTGTTTGACGAATTCAAAAACCTTTTAGCGTTTGGCGTTGACCTTAAAACTGCGCTCAAATCCTGCACAATCAACCCTGCAAGAGTTATCGGTGAGGACAAAAACATCGGCTCTATTGCAGTTGGAAAGTGCGCCGACCTTGTTGTGACTGATGAAAATCTTGAAATATGCGAGGTGTATATTGATGGAACACTCGCTTAACATTGTACTGATTGAGCCTGAGATACCGCAAAACACAGGCAACATTGCACGCACCTGCGCCGCAACAGGGGCAAGGCTTCACCTTGTGGGACCTATGGGATTTCACATAACGGACAGGCAGGTTAAACGCGCAGGACTTGACTATTGGGACAAACTTGACATTACTTACTATGACAGCACACCTGAGTTTTTTGAAAAAAATGCAGGCGGCACGTTTTATTACTTCACCACCAAGGCCGAGCAGAGCCATAGCGATGTGAATTATCCAAACAACTGCTACCTTGTTTTCGGCAAAGAAACGAGAGGCCTGCCCGAAGAACTGCTCAAAGCAAACCACGACTACTGTGTGCGCCTGCCGATGCGCGGAATCATACGAAGCCTCAACCTCTCAAACGCAGTTGCAGTCGGCACATATGAGGTGCTGCGGCAATGGGATTACCCCTCCTTATTGCAAAAGGGACAACTCCACAACCTCGAATGGTAAATTATACTATCCGTATAATCACATATTACACCCATGTTCAATTGGGGACAGTCCCCAATTGAACATAAAAATGTCTTGATTGTTGAGGTGTTTTATGTAATAATATAATAACTTAATTTTTAGGAGAAATACATTGAATTATAAAGCACTTGCACAGAGATTATTCCCAACCATTGACAAAACTCCCGACTATTGGGAGGAAAAATATCCGCAAAGAAATCTCAAAGAGGGTGCGCGCGTAACACGTTTTGCGCCGAGCCCTACCGGATTTCTGCACTTTGGCAACCTGTTCACCTGCCTTGTGTCGTACAAAACGGCAAAAGACACCAACGGTGTTTTCTATGTCCGTGTTGAGGACACAGACCAAAAGCGCAAAGTTGACGGCGCTATTGAGGTCATGCTCAAAGGACTTTCAGTTTACGGCATTGTGCCTGACGAAGGCGTTGTCGGCGAAAACGAGCAGGTCGGCGACTACGCTCCCTACTACCAGAGCGAGCGCAAAGAGATTTATCAAACCTACGCAAAATCGCTTGTGGAGCAGGGTCTTGCTTACCCCTGCTTTATGACGCCTGAGGAACTTGACGAAATCCGCGCTGCGCAGGAAAACGAGAGTATCAAAGGCATTTGGGGCAAGTGGGCAAAACACCGCGAACTCACACTTGATGAGATTGAATCACATCTTGCAAACGGCGAGGCGTGGACTCTGCGCCTTAAATCTCCGGGCACACTTGACGGCAAGTGCCGTTTTGACGACCTTATCCGCGGCAAGATTGAAATGCCTGAAAATGTGCAGGACGTTGTTATACTTAAATCAGACGGAATTCCGACTTACCACTTTGCGCACGCAGTTGACGACCATCTTATGCGCACCACGCACGTTATGCGCGGCGACGAGTGGATTGCCAGCGTGCCGATACATCTGCAACTGTTCCGCGTGCTTGGTTTCAAACCGCCAAAATACGCCCACGTTGCACCTATTATGAAAGAGGAAAACGGCGGCAAGCGCAAACTTTCAAAACGTAAAGACCCCGAGGCAAAAGTGACATACTATGCCGAGCAGGGATTCCCGAAAGAGAGTGTAACAGAATACATTTTAACCCTCGCCAACTCAAATTTTGAGGACTGGCGCAGAATGAATAAAACAGAGAGCATTGACAAGTTCCCTGTTAATCTTAAAAAAATGAGCGTGTCAGGCGCGCTGTTTGATATGGTAAAACTCACTGACGTGAGCAAGAACGTTATCTGCCAGATGAGTGCTGACAACGTGTTCAGCCTGTCTTATGAATGGGCAAAGGAATACTGCCCCGAACTCGCTGCGCTCTACGAACAAGATACCGAGCGCGCTACTGCGATACTCAACATTGACCGCGAGAACAAGAAACCTCGTAAAGACATTGCAAAGTGGAGCGACATACCTGAATACATCAGTTATATGTATGATGAAACGTTTGTGCCTTGCTACGAACTCACAGGCAATGCAACGCCTGAACTTGCAGTCAAGGTGCTTGAAAAATACATTGACGCCGTTAACCTTGACGACGACAAAGACGCCTGGTTTGGCAGAATGAAAGACATCTGCCCGCTTGTAGGCTGCACGCCTAACGTTAAAGAGTACAAGCAAAACCCTGACGATTTTGCAGGTCACGTTGGCGATGTTTCAACAATAATCCGCGTAGCGCTGACAGGCAGAACAAACACGCCTGACCTTTATTCAATCACTGCGCTGCTCGGTGAAAAAACTGTTAAATCAAGGCTTGAAGCCGCACTCAACCACTACAAGGAGGAAGTATAATGGCACTTGACGAGATTAAAAATGAAGAAGTTACCTCCAATTTCATACACGATTTTATTGACGAGGATTTAAAGGAGGGCGTGTACTCACGGGTACAGACGCGTTTTCCTCCCGAGCCAAACGGTTATCTGCATATCGGTCACGCAAAGGCTATTTGCATTAACTTTGGCGTAAAAAACAAATATAACGGCATTTGCAACCTGCGCCTTGACGACACCAACCCTACCAAAGAGGACACCGAGTACGTTGAGGCTATTGAGGAAGATATCAAGTGGCTCGGCTTTGACTACGACAATGTGTACTATGCGTCGGACTATTTTGACTTCCTCTATGAGTGCGCTATAAAACTCATCAAAAAAGGCAAGGCATATGTGTGCGAACTCACACCTGAGGAAATGCGCGAATACCGCGGCACACTCACCGAGCCGGGCAAAAACTCGCCTTACCGTGACAGAAGCGTTGAGGAAAACCTCGACCTTTTTGAGCGTATGGCAAAGGGTGAATTTGAAGCAGGCTCAAAGGTACTGCGCGCCAAAGTTGATATGGCGTCGCCCAACCTCAATATGCGCGACCCGATTATCTACCGCATTATGTACGCTCACCACCACCGCACAGGCGACAAGTGGTGTATCTATCCTATGTACGACTTTGCGCACCCGCTGTCAGACGCGTGCGAAAAGGTAACACACTCGCTCTGCTCGCTTGAGTTTGAAAATCACCGTCCGATTTACAACTGGTTTGTAAACGAACTCATAGAGGGTGAAAAACCGCGCCAGATTGAGTTTGCGCGTATGAATCTTAACTACACGCTCACATCAAAGCGCAAGTGTCTGCAACTTGTTAAAGACGGCATTGTTGACGGCTGGAACGACCCGCGCATGGCTACTATCAGCGGTATGCGCCGCCGAGGTTATCCTGCTGAGGCAATCCGTGACTTCTGCGAAAAAATCGGTGTTTCAAAGGCGTACAGCGTTATCGACTTTGCCCTGCTTGAAAGTTGCGTGCGTGACAGTCTTAACAAAAACGCACCTCGCGCAATGGCGGTTATTGACCCGATTAAACTCATCATTGACAACTATCCTGACGACAAAGTTGAGGAAATCGAAGTTGAGTACCACCCCGACCACGAAGAATACGGCAAGCGCACCGTGCCTTTTGGCAAGGAACTGTGGATTGAAAGAAACGACTTTATGATTGAGCCGATTAAGAAATACCGCCGTCTGTTTGTTGGTAACGAGGTAAGGCTCTACAAGGCATATTTTGTAACCTGCACAGGCTACGACCTTGACGACGACGGCAACGTTACTGCCGTTCACTGCACCTACGACCCTGAAACATTTGGCGGCGACGCTCCTGACGGACGCAAGGTGCGCGGCACAATTCAGTGGGTATACGAGGGTGACTGCAAAGAGGCTGAAGTTCGCCTTTATGACAGACTTTTCAATGTTGAAAACCCGAGCAATGAGGAGGGTGTAAATTCATTTGAGGACAACCTCAACCCCGACTCACTCGTTACAAAAACTGCGTATGTCGAAAAATCTCTCGGCACAGCAAAGGCAGGCGACAAGTTCCAGTTTATGCGCACAGGTTACTTCTGCGCCGATATCGACAGCACAGAGGACAACCTCGTGTTCAACAGAACGGTTGCCCTGCGCGACAGTTTTAACAAAAAATAATTTTACTACTCAAAGGCAAACACTATGGAACGTAAAGGAATTAAAAACATTGCCATAATCGCTCACGTTGACCACGGCAAAACCACCCTTGTTGACGAAATGCTGCACCAGAGCGGCATTTTTCGTGAAAACGAGGTTGTTCAGGAGCGTGTTATGGACTCTAACGACCTTGAAAAAGAGCGCGGTATTACTATCCTTTCAAAGAACACCGCAATCCACTACAAGGACACAAAAATAAATATTGTTGACACGCCCGGTCACGCCGATTTTGGCGGCGAGGTTGAGCGCATACTCACAATGGTTGACGGCGTTTTGCTGCTTGTTGACGCGTTTGAGGGCTGTATGCCGCAGACGAGATTTGTGCTGAGCAAAGCGCTTGCGCTGCACAAAACTCCGCTTGTAGTTGTTAACAAAGTTGACCGTGACGGCGCACGCCCTGAGGAAGTTGTTGACGAGGTGCTCGACCTCTTTATTGAACTTGGCGCGGATGACGACCAGATTGATTTCCCTGTTGTTTACGCGTCTGCACGCGGTGGCTACTCGAGCCTTGACCCAAATGAGAGGCAGGGCGATATGCGCCCTCTGCTTGACGCGATACTTGAGAATATTCCGTCACCGAGCGGCGACCCTGACGGTGCGGCGCAAATTCTGTTTTCATCACTCGAATATGACGACTACGTTGGCAGAATCGGCGTCGGCAGAGTTGAGCGCGGCACAATCAAGGTTAACACCCCTTATGTTCTGTGCAAGCAGGACGGCACACAGGAAAACGTTAAATTTTCACAACTCTATCAGTTTGACGGCTTAAAGCGCGTTGCCTGCACCGAAGCGCAGTTTGGCGACCTTGTGTGCGTTGCGGGTATACCCGACCTTAACATCGGTGAAACCGCGTGCGACCCTGATTGTATAGAACCTCTGCCGTTTGTCAAGATTGACGAGCCGACAATCAGCATGAACTTTATTGTCAACGACTCGCCGTTTTCAGGCAGAGAGGGCAAGTACGTTACCTCGCGCAATCTGCGCGACAGACTGTTCAAAGAGGTCGAAACCAACGTGTCTATGCGCGTTGAGGAAACTGACTCTATGGACACATTCAAGGTGTCCGGCAGAGGTGAACTCCACCTTTCAATCCTGATTGAAACTATGCGCCGCGAAAACTACGAATTTGCAGTATCGCGTCCGCAGGTAATACTCAAAAAAGACTCAAACGGTCAGACGCTTGAGCCGATTGAAAATGCAATTATCGAAGTTCCCGAGGAATACGTCGGCGTTGTTATGGAAAAGTTATGCTCGCGCAAGGGCGAGATTGAGAATATGGACACCCGCTCAACGGGTATGACTCATATTGAAATTAAGATTCCGTCACGCGGACTAATCGGCTACCGCAGCGAGTTTTTGACCGACACCAACGGTAACGGCATTATGAATCAACTTTTTGCCGGTTACGAGCCGTACCGCGGCGATATTGAAACAAGAAACCGCGGCTCCATTGTCGCTCACGAAACAGGCACGTCAACAGGCTACGGCTTGTGGAACACGCAGGACAGAGGCAAACTCTTTATCGGTCCAGGCGTTGATGTGTATGAGGGTATGATTGTCGGCGAGTGCGCAAAGGACGAGGACATTGTCTGCAACGTGTGCAAGAAAAAGCACGTTACAAACACGCGCGCCAGCGGCTCGGACGAAGCGCTTAAACTTGTGCCGCCGACCACGCTTTCACTCGAACAGAGTATGGAGTTCCTCGCGGACGACGAACTGCTTGAAGTTACGCCAAAAAGCATAAGACTGCGCAAAACAATACTCAACAAAGAACTGCGCCTCAAGGCAGAAAGCAGAGCAAGAAGATAATAGTGTGAAAAATCACACTATTACGATTGTATTGCCCACTCAGTTTGTCGCTTTGCGACAACGAGTGATGGCTGAATTCACATTTAACGCCTTGTCTGCCCGACGGTGCAATGTGATTCTTAAAAAACTGTTTGTGGGCAGAAAGGCTATGTGAATTATGAACAAAGCAGGACTGTATTTTCATATTCCGTTTTGCAAAAACAAATGCCCGTACTGCGACTTTTACAGCGTAAAATACTGTGAAAGTGCGGCACGGGATTATTGCATTTTGCTGTGCGATGAAATGGCTGAATACCACGGCGAGTTTGACACCGTATACTTTGGAGGCGGCACGCCGAGTATCATTGAGCCTGAACTGATTTGCACAGTTCTTGACAGCGCGCGCAGGCAGTTTGATATTGATAAAGACAGCGAAATTACGATAGAGTGCAACCCGCGTGAGGACTTGAAAAAATCTTTTAACCTATATAGAAACAGCGGCATTAACCGCCTGAGCATTGGTATGCAAAGCGCAGTTGACAAAGAGCGTTTTGCACTTGGCAGAGCCGCAGGCAGGGCGGAAGTTCAGCGCACAGTCACAGACGCAAAAAACGCAGGTTTTGACAACATCAGCCTTGACCTTATGCTCGGCACACCGCACCAGACGCTCACATCGCTTGACGAAACTTTTGACTTTATTGACAAGATGAACGTTCAGCACATTTCGGCATATATGCTGAAAATCGAGGACGGCACAAAGTTTGCCAAAATGCGCGACAGACTGCCGCTGCCCGACGATGACGAAGTGAGCGAAATGTATCTTAAAACTATCCGCACGCTCGGCGAACTCGGATTCAGTCAGTACGAAATCAGCAACTTTGCAAAGGACGGCTGTGAAAGCCGCCACAACAATAAATACTGGCTCCTTGCGCCGTACCTCGGTATCGGCAAGAGCGCGCACTCGTTTTGGAACGGCAGGCGTTTTTACTATGATGAAGATATGCGCCTCGTCGACGACGGCGAGGGTGGCGGAGTCGATGAACAAATTATGCTTGGTCTGCGCCTGACAAAAGGCGTTGACAAAAAACTCATTAAAAAGCCGTTTGACCACCTTGTAAAAATGGGACTGCTTAAAGAAACGGAGGACCGCCTTGCGCTTACGCCAAACGGAATGCTTGTATCGAATGTTGTAATAAATGAACTGATTTAGCACACAATGCTAATGAGGTGATTTTGTGAGTAAGAAAAAGAAAAACAAAAAAGACGTTTCAAACAAGTACGAGATTTGGGCAACAAATCCAACCGTTCAGCCTGACGAAACAACAGAGATGAACGTGCCAATCCCGTCGGAGCAGAACGTACAAAATTCAAAGGAATACGGCGAAAACCACGAGATGTAAGAAACGGTGTCATTGATAATCCAATGACACCGTTTTTTTACATTTTTTCGATGAATTTGCTGTTGCAGAATTTATTAAAAACTGATTGAATTTTGTTGCCGAGTTTTTCGCAAAGGCTCGGAACGTTAAAGAGTTTAAACAGCAGTTGCCTGAAATACTCAAGGAACGCACAGACAAAGAACACTGCAAGCACGCACGCAATCATATGGAAAACAAAATACGGCTTGTCAAAATAATCAAGCGGTGCAATCGCCTTTGCCCAGAACCAATCGGCAATGTATCTGTTAAAGTGTATCAGGTACACACCGAGTGTGAGGCTTGACAAAAATGTTATATATCCTGCTGCGCGAGCCTTTTTGATTTTGAGGTTTTTGAACGCCGCAAACAGCATAACCGATGATATGAGCGTTAATATAAAGTTGAAGCCGCGCACGTCAATATATTCGGAAAGCGCAAACTTTTTGCCCGCAGTTGCAACAATCAGAGTAATCACAAGCATTACTGCTGACAGCAGCAGATAGTAGCCGGCATATGAGCGCGCACGCCTTTTGAACAAGTCTGCACGGCGGATGTACGTTGCGACAAAAAACAGCACAACAAACCATACAACGTGGCTGCCGTAGTCGATTTTTGTCCACTGCCACGGCACGAGCGCAAATATCAGCACAAGCAGAATAACCGTCATCTTTAACCTTTCCACCGTCAGGCTGTTTGCAACTGCAATCAGTAGCGGCGAAATTAGGTAGAATATAAAGTACGCCGACATATACCAGTACGCGTTTGACGTGATTGGGAAAAAGCATTTGATTACGCCCATTGCGGTCAGTTTTTGCATACCGAGCGCAAACGAGATAATCATACACACCGCATTCACTGCAAATATCTGCAGCCAGAGGTATATAATTTTGCTGAGCCTGAAACGGTTATCTTTCATAAGATAACCTGTGCAAAGTATAAAGCAGTTTACGCCGACAACCGACAAAATCTCAAACAGCCACGCAACGTAGTAGTTGCTGTCGTTGACCGTTGCCTTGTCGAGCACGCCGCCCTTGCCGAGGTAGTGCAGGCAAACAATCATAACCATTGACACAACTTTGAGCAGGTCTAAATTTACAAGTCTTTTTTTAGTATCCATATTAATCATCATCGTCCGACGAGAGTTTAAGCACGGCGAGGAACGCCTCCTGCGGCACTTCGACAGAGCCGAACTGGCGCATACGCTTTTTACCCTCTTTTTGTTTTTCAAGCAGTTTTTTCTTACGCGTTACGTCGCCGCCGTAGCACTTTGCAAGCACGTCCTTGCGCAGCGCCTTAACAGTTTCACGCGCGATAACCTTGCCGCCGATTGCAACCTGAATCGGTATTTCAAACAGGTGGCGCGGTATATGCTTTTTAAGTTGTTCCGCAATTTTGCGCGCCCTTGAATACGCCTTTTCGCGGTGAATGATGAACGACAGCGCGTCAATAACATCGCCGTTGAGCAGAACGTCAACTTTTACAAGTTCGCTCTTGCGATAATCTTTGAGTTCGTAGTCAAACGAGGCGTAGCCGCGCGTTCTCGATTTAAGCGCGTCAAAGAAATCGTAGATAATTTCGTTGAGCGGCAGTTCGTAGTGAATATCCACCCTCTCAGGTGTGATGTAGTCCATTGTTTTGAAAATGCCGCGTTTTTCCTGGCACATATCCATAACCGCGCCCACAAATTCGCTCGGCACATAAATGTGCGAGTCGGCAAACGGTTCCTCGCAGTAGTCGATATTAGCAGGGTCGGGGTAGTTGGTCGGGTTGTCAATCTCGACCATTGTGCCGTCTGTAAGATGAATCTTGTAAACAACGCTCGGCACGGTTGCGATAAGGTCAAGACCGTACTCACGGTCAAGACGTTCCTGTATAATTTCAAGGTGAAGCAGTCCGAGAAAACCGCAGCGGAAACCAAATCCGAGCGCGCCCGATGTTTCAGGCTCATAGGACAGCGAAGCGTCATTGAGTTGCAGTTTTTCAAGCGCGTCGCGCAGCGCCTCGTAGTCAGCGCCATCAGCGGGATAAATGCCGCAGAATACCATCGGGTTGACCTGACGGTAGCCGGGAAGCGGCTCTGCCGCAGGGTTTGCGACAGTGGTGATTGTATCGCCAACGTGAGCGTCACCGACAGTTTTGATTGAAGCGGTAATGTAGCCAACTTCGCCTGCCGTGAGTTCAGCCGCCTTTTCCATTGAAGTAGCACGCATATAGCCGACTTCAACAACATTAAACTGTGCGCCCGTTGACATAATACGCATTGTGTCGCCGGCTTTAATCTTGCCCTCTTTAATGCGGACATAAACAATAACGCCGCGGTATGAATCGTAAATTGAGTCAAAAATCAGCGCCTTGAGCGGTTTGTCGTCATCACCTGTCGGCGGTGAGATTTCGTTAACAATATACTCAAGCACTTCCTCAACGTTTTCGCCTGTTTTTGCGCTGATACGCGGTGCGTCCATACACGGAATACCGATAACTTCCTCGACCTCCTCGGCAACCCTTTCAGGCTCAGCCGCAGGCAGGTCAATTTTGTTTATAACAGGCAAAATATCAAGGTCGTGGTCAAGCGCAAGATATGTGTTTGCAAGCGTCTGCGCTTCAACGCCCTGCGAAGCGTCAACAATAAGAATTGCGCCCTCGCACGCAGCAAGCGAGCGTGAAACCTCGTAGTTAAAGTCGACGTGACCGGGAGTATCAATGAGATTGAATATATATTCCTCGCCGTTTTTGGCGGTGTAATTCAGTTTTACAGCGTGCGCCTTTATTGTAATACCGCGCTCACGCTCAAGGTCCATATCGTCAAGTATCTGCTCCTGCATATCACGGCTCTGAACAGAACTTGTAAGTTCAAGCAGTCTGTCTGCAAGCGTTGACTTGCCGTGGTCGATATGGGCTATAATTGAAAAATTCCTGATGTTGTTTTTGTTTACTGCCACAGTTAGTTATCCTTTTTCTTTACTTCGTTAATATCTTTAATTTCCCTTGCCGCCTTGCCGCCGTCAGTGATGGTTTTTGTGACGAGCCGCTGCACGTAAAAGTACGGCAAAAGAAACGGCGCTTTGTCAAGCACACGGTATGTTCTGTGCATATACTCGCTTGGCGGAAACAGCCTTGAAAGCGTGTATTTTACCATAGAACTTGAGCCGCCGTGTGACGCCTTGAACTGCTCAAACTGCACTTCCCTGCCTTTGCCTGAATCGCCGTACAAGCCGAAACTGAACACGTTTGTTACAAATTCAACTTGCTCTTTTGTAAGTTCTTCATTGTCAATAACGGCAAACGACAGTTTTCTGATTTGCTTTTCAAAATCGGCAAGTTTCATCGACTCAAGTTTACTGTTGATATAGTCAAAATCAAGGTTTTGCGCCTTGGTTAAAATCAGGTATGTGTCCAGAAGAAAGCGCAGACCGAAGCCGCCGAGAACGTGGTGCTTGTACATATGCGCAGTCGAGTGAATATATAAATCCTCATCGCTCATAATGCACTTGTGATGATTGTCCTCATCACGCTTCGCGTTGTCCCACACGAATGAAAAATCTGCAAGATTTTCAAAATCCTTGAAAAACAGTTGGCGGTGGAATTCAAAAGTGTAGTACGGCTTTTTGCTGAAATCGTCCGAGTTCTCACTCCACGAATAGAGCGTGTAGCCGTAATTTTTCATTATTCTGAGCAGTTTGTCGCGTGCGTTTTCGTCATAGAGTATATCAATATCGCT
>ONXZ01000181.1 GCA_900321905.1 uncultured Eubacteriales bacterium | reverse complement strand
TTCATACACATATAACACACAGACGCCTGTTTACAATATGATGTTTAACATCAAGTACCTGACGCAGCGCACAACAAGCGTTATGCCGTCTGAAGATTTTTACAAAATGTACTACTCAGGCAAGGACGGGCAAACGGACGTTTTCAAAAACAAATACGATATGCCGATTGCGTTTGTGACCTCAAGCGACATTGACAAATGGGAGTGCGAAGAAGGTAATCCGTTTAACGTTCAGGAGGACTTTATTGACCGCGCCGCAGGTGTGAGCGACGTATTTGTTCCGTGCGAATTTGAGGGCAGCGAAGCCTTTAACTGCGAGTGCGAGGATATTGACGAAAACGGCGTATTCTCATTCTCAAAGACTGATGACAGCGACAGCGGCTCTATTGAAGTTACGCTCAAAGCCGCCACAGACAGCAACCTTTATATTTACATTTCGTCAAACGGCATTGACAATGTAAGTTACTTTTGGAATAACGAGGAAAACACTGCTGACCAGTACATTGACGAGCCGTATATTATGGACCTCGGTATGCACAATAAGGGCGACAAAATCCGCGTTGAAATGAGCCTTGCCGGTATGGAATCAGACAGTTCAATAGTTGATTTTTACGCATACAGCATTGATAAAGACGTGTTTGAATCGGCATACGATGTACTGCAAAACGGCAAAATGAACGTTACAGATTACAGCGACACTTCTATCGAAGGCACAGTTGACGCAGGATTTAACGGATATCTTTACACCTCTATTCCGTATGACGAGGGCTGGTCTGTTTATATCGACGGCGAAAAGGTCAAAACCTTTGAAATCGGCGACTGTATGCTCGCAACAACAATTAAAGCAGGCAAACACAGCGTTAAATATAAGTTCACGCCTAAGGGTATGAAGTACGGCATTGTTATCAGTGCCGCCGCATGGCTTTGCGTAATAGTATACGGCGTTTACCGTATATTGGCAAAAAGGGGTAAAAATAAATTAAATTCAAACAAAGTTAATAATATAACTATTGAACAGTAAAGAATTTTGTTGTAATATATATAAGCATAATGTTAAGTTGTGCAAACGTGTAAATGCGAGAGGAGTTTAAAAATGCCAAGAATTACAGCACAAGACGTACAGACAATTCCGTATGGACCACTGGGTATTATCGCCCTTCCCGGATGCGAAGAACTTGCGGAAAAAATCAACAGTTACATCGTTAAGTGGCGTGACGAGCAAGTAGAAAAGCAGCAACATCTGATTTCATTCTACGGCTATCATCGCGACACCTATATGATTGAGACAAGCGTTGTACGCTTTGGTTCGGGTGAAGGCAAGGTTGTTATTAACGACACTATCAGAGGCTATGACCTGTTCATTGTCGCCGACTGTTTTAACTATTCGGTTAAGTATAAAATGTACGGTATGGACGTTCCAAAGTCACCTGACGACCATTATTCCGACCTGAAGCGAGTTATTTCCGCCGCTTCAAGCAAGGCAAAGAGAATTAACGTAATTATGCCTATGCTCTATGAGGGCAGACAGCACAAGCGTTCATCAAGAGAATCACTTGACTGTGCTATGGCACTGCAGGAACTCGTTGACCTTGGCGTTGAGAATATAATTACTTTTGACGCGCACGACCAGAGAGTTCAAAACTCCATTCCACATAAATCGTTTGAAAACGTAATGCCTACATACCAGATGATTAAGGCGCTTGTCGATACGGTTGACGACCTCACAATCGACCCTGACCACCTTATGATTATCTCACCTGACGAGGGCGCAATGCACAGATGTATCTATTTTGCAACCCAACTCGGTGTAAACCTTGGTATGTTCTACAAACGCCGCGACTACACACAGGTAATTAACGGCAGAAATCCGATTGTTGCTCATCAGTATCTCGGTGAAAGCGTTGAGGGTAAAGATATCATCATAGTTGACGATATGATATCCTCCGGCGAAAGTATGCTTGAAGTTGCCCGCAAACTAAAGGAACTCAAGGCAAACAGAATTTTTGTGTGCTGCTCCTTCGGTCTGTTCTGCAACGGACTTGAAGTATTTGACAAGGCGCACGAGGAAGGCGTGTTTGAAAAACTTTACACAACAAACGGTATTTATCAGTCCCCCGACCTCCTCTCACGCGACTGGTATGAAAGCGTTGAACTTTCAAAATATCTTGCGTACTTCCTTGACACAATCAATCACGATTTGTCTGTTTCAACCCTTCTCAACTCCTCAAATAAGATTCATCAACTTCTTGTAAATAAAGGGCTTAAATAATCAAAAGGACTAACTACTATGAAGATTAAAAAGTTATCTAAAAAACAACTTATTGCGTTTATAATCGTTGCTGTGCTGCTGGTTGTTACTGTGCCGACAGGCATTTACTGCGGCGTTAAGCACGAAACTCCGGCGCAAGTGGTATCAAAGATGTTCTCTGACCAGGATAAACTGATTAATAAGTGGCAGAGCGAAAAGGCTGCGTCCGCTTATGAGTTCAGGGATGACGGCACTTACGAGAGTTACATCAGTACCTTCAGTTTTACCGGCAACTACAAGGTTGAGGGCAAAAAACTCACCCTGTTCAATCCCGGTTCAAACAGCCAGGTTGTTTACAAATACGATATTGGCAAAAAGGACAATATAATGACTCTCACGCTTGTGCTTCTTGAGCAGAACGGCACTGAAGCCGAAGATAAAGAGGAAGTTGTCTACAAGCAGGTTGACCACATTAACACAAAGTCGATAACCGACCTTTTCAGCGACTACGCTAATGACATAAAGGACGAAGAATCTACTGAAAAAGACAAATAACGCCATTGAACGGGAAGGTGATATACCTTCCCGTTTTAATTATAAATCATAATACACCGCACCAAATCATATGATTAGCGAAGGGGTAATCATATGAAAAGATACGATGTAGATACAAGGTGCATTGAACTCGGTCAATACATTGCAGACACAGGAGCAACAGTCAGACAGACTGCGGAAGTTTTTGGCATTTCAAAATCAACCGTACATATCGACGTAACTAAACGCCTGAGAGAAATCAAACCGACACTCTACTCTGAAGTTGAAAAGGTTTTGCAACTTAACAAAGCGCAGCGACATATTCGCGGCGGCAACGCTACAAAAGAAAAATATAAACAGATGTCAAATAAATATTGATATTCGCACTTTAATATGTTAAAATATTATTATAAAAACATAGGAAGTATAATTATGAAACTTGGTTTTATAGGTTGCGGCAATATGGCAAGCGCCATCATTGGCGGTATTGTTGAAAAAGGAATTGTAAGCGGCGGCGACATCAACGTTTTTGACGTATATCCCCCTGCGTGTGAAGTGTTAAAAAGCACCTACGGCGTTAACGTGCTTGACGGTGAAAACGGCGTTGTCAGGTCGTCAGACGCAGTTATACTTGCGGTTAAGCCGAATATCCTCGGCAGCGTGCTGACAAAGGTTAATATCACGCTTGACGAGAGTGACACTCTACTGATTTCGATTGCCGCAGGCAAAGACACGGAATATATGCGCTCAATGCTGTCGCACGATAACAGAATAATCAGAGTTATGCCAAACATCAACGCAAAAGTTGGCGCTGCTGTATCTGCTTACACCGCAAACGACAGCGCGACAGAC
>ONXZ01000037.1 GCA_900321905.1 uncultured Eubacteriales bacterium | reverse complement strand
TAAATAAAATCGTCAAGGTCGAGCTTGCAGCCTTCAACAACAACGAAGTCATCAAAATCATCATCGTCATTTTCAAGCTTTTCAACCGCGATTTTGTGAATATCAAAGGAATATTCCTTTTCAAAATCCTCGGCACATCTGTCGCATACGCCGAAGAAATCGAAACGCACATTCAAATCGAGGTAAACAACATCGGCTTTACAATACGCTTTACCTTTGACATCAACACCGTTTTTGAGTGGCATATAGGTGCTGTATTCAAAGTCGTCAAATCTGATATTTGTATCAATATCAATAACTTCGTTGTCAAAATTAAACAGATTTGTAAAATCAAGTTGCATACAAAATACCCCAATAATGCACTTTGCACTTTATGTATTATATATAGATAAAGTGTTTTTGTCAATAGAAAAATTTTAAATTAACCAAAATTACTTACGGGAGGGACATTAACCCTCCCATAAATCAAGCATTTTTTAGTTTGTCAAAAGTAAGTTCTACAGGTTCACGCTTTTTATTAGTCCTGATAAGCGGCTGAGTGTTATTGCGAACACAGTCCTCTGTGACAACAATCTTTTCAATCGTGTAATCAGACGGAACTCTGTACATAAGGTCGCCGAGAACACCCTCAAATACTGAGCGCAGTCCCCTTGCGCCTGTCTTTCTTTCAAGCGTTATTTCAGCCATTGCCTCAAGCGCATCATCCTGGAACTGAAGTTCAACATTATCCATCTCAAACAGTTTGGTATACTGTTTAACAATCGAGTTTTTAGGTTCAGTCATTATGCGTACAAGCGCGTCTTTGTCAAGGTCGCTGAGAACTGAAATAACAGGAATTCTGCCGATAAGTTCAGGTATCAAGCCGTACTTCACAAGGTCGTGCTGCGTTACGTTTGACATAATTTCAGCCTGCTCAAGTTTGTTCTTCTCCATATCGGAGCCGAAGCCGAGCGAGCCTCTGCCAAGACGGTTTTCGATAATCCTTTCAATACCGTCAAACGCGCCGCCGCAGATAAACAGAATGTTAGATGTGTCAATCTGTATATACTCCTGCTGAGGGTGCTTGCGTCCGCCCCCCGGAGGAACATTTGCCTGCGTGCCTTCAAGTATCTTGAGGAGCGCCTGCTGAACGCCCTCGCCGCTGACATCACGGGTGATTGAACGGTTTTCGCTCTTTCGTGAAATCTTGTCTATCTCATCGACGTAAATAATACCTTTTTCAGCCTTTTCGACATCAAAATCAGCAGCCTGAATTAGCCTTAACAGGATATTTTCAACATCTTCGCCGACATAGCCTGCTTCCGTAAGAGTGGTAGCATCTGCAATAGCAAACGGCACATTTAGGATTTTTGCAAGCGTCTGAGCAAGCATTGTCTTGCCGACGCCTGTAGGACCGAGAAGAAGAATGTTACTCTTCTGGAGTTCTACATCACCATCGCCGTCGTAGAAAATACGTTTATAGTGGTTGTATACTGCAACGGAGAGAGTCTTTTTTGCTTCGTCCTGACCTACAACGTATTCGTCAAGTTTTTCCTTAATCTCCATTGGCTTGTAGAGGGTGATATCGCCAAGAACTTCCTCAGCAGAAAGTTTGTTTTCAGCCTTATCCTGTGCAAAAATCAAATCATTGCACAGCGCTATACATTCGTCGCAAATGTAAACATCGCCGGGACCCTCAATAAGCCTGTAAACCATAGATTCACTTTTACCGCAAAATGAACATTTTGCCGGGTGAACTGAATCGTTTCTATCCATCAAATACTCCCTTATCTCTTGTCAATTACCTTGTCAACAAGACCGTATTCCATAGCCTCTTCGGCTGACATCCAGTTGTCTCTGTCGGTATCTTTAACAAGAGTTTCATAATCCTTACCGGTATTTGCAGCGAGGATTCTGTTAAGTTTTTCCTTAGTCTTAACAAGATTCTTTGCAGCAATTTCAACATCAGTTGCCTGACCTGTAATACCGCTACCGCCAACGAGTGGCTGGTGAATCAAAATTTCGCTGTTCGGCAGAGCAATGCGCTTGCCTTTTGTTCCGCTTGAGAGCAGAAATGCACCCATACTTGCAGCCATACCAACACAGATTGTAGAAACATCGCACTTGATATAGTTCATTGTATCGTAAATTGCAAGACCTGCGGTAACTGAGCCGCCCGGTGAGTTGATATAAAGCGAAATATCTTTGTCGCTGTCTTGGCTTTCAAGGAACAGAAGTTGTGCTACAACAAGTGACGCAGTGTTGTCGTCAACCTGGTCAGAGAGAACGATAATTCTGTCTGACAGAAGTCTTGAGAAAATATCAACGCTTCTTTCGCCTGCGCTTGACTGTTCAATTACATATGGTACTAATGATGCCATAAAATCACTTTCCTTCAAATAATATTATATCATTGTTATCGGCAATTTATGCCTTCTTAGCGCTGTCAACTACAACGTCAACAGCCTTTCTTGTCTTGATGTCATTTTCAAGTTGTTCGATAGGAACTGCTGCTTTAATCTGCTCAGCGTCCATACCGTACTGCTCTGCGAGTTTGTCAACTTCAGCGTTGATTTCCTCTTCAGTTGCTTCAATGTTTTCGGCCTTAGCAATTTCTTCAAGTGCGATTGCAACTCTAACCTGCTGCTTTGCGCCGTCTTCAAACTGCTTTTTGAAGTCATCCATTGACTGACCGAGATACTGCAGATATGTGTTAATATCAATGCCCTGCATCTGGAGTCTGTAGCCGTAATCCTGTACAAGTTCGTCAACTTTCTGTGTGTTCATGCACTCAGGAACTTCTGCTTCCATATTGTCGATAACCTGCTGAATAAGAGCGTTTTCAAACTCTCTCTTTGCGTCCTCGGCTTTCTTTTCGCTAATCTGCTTTGTAAGTTTTTCCTTGAGTTCGTCGAGTGTTTCAACTTCTTCGTCAACGTCCTTTGCAAACTCATCGTCAAGTTCAGGAAGTTCCTTCTTCTTGATTTCGTGAATTTTGCACTTAAACACTGCTTCCTTACCCGCAAGGTCAGCCTGATATTCTTCAGGGAATGTAACGTTTACATCAAACTCGTCGTCAACGTTGTGGCCTGCAACCTGCTCCTCAAAGCCCGGAATGAATGAGCCTGAACCGAGTTCAAGTGGATAATTCTCACCTTTGCCGCCGTCAAACGCTTCGCCGTCAACAAAGCCTTCAAAGTCGATTTCAGCAGTGTCGCCCATTTCTGCAGGTCTGTCCTCAACAGAAACAAGTCTGCTGTTTCTCTCCTGCATATTTTTGAGTTCTTCTGCAACATCGTCGTCTGTTGCTTCAGTTTCGCCGTATTCTGCTTTAAGTCCCTTATATTTGCCGAGTTTAACTTCAGGGTAAACAGTGACTTTCATCTTCATTTCGACGCCCTCTGACTTGCTCATAACAGGAACGTCAAGGTCAAACGGCTGATCAACTACGCGCAGTTCAGCCTCGTCAATAGCAGCCTGAACAGCCTGAGGATATACAATCTCGAGTGCGTCCTCATAGAATACAGCCTCGCCGTAAGCCTTTTCAACCATACCCATAGGAGCCTTGCCCTTGCGGAAACCCGG
This sequence comes from uncultured Eubacteriales bacterium, assembly GCA_900321905.1. Classification (GTDB taxonomy): domain Bacteria; phylum Bacillota; class Clostridia; order Oscillospirales; family Acutalibacteraceae; genus Eubacterium_R. The sequence goes on along the minus strand of ONXZ01000037.1, from coordinate 5,590 downwards.
AAGCTGGATTGATTTTCTCTGGCGCATATAAGCAGATTTGCAAGCGTCAGCAAATGTCTGTGCGTCAACAGTTACTTCAATTTCGTAAACGTTGGTATCAACTTTATTTGATGATTTAAGTGCCATTGGAATGACCCTCCTTAATAATATTATAATTTTATACGGATTAGCATTATAACACAAGTATTATAAAAATACAACACTTTTTTACTTTTTAATGAGTTTTGGCATAAAACCGAGTCTGTCGCAGGAAATCAGGCTGAATTTACAGCCGCTAACAGTGTCGTCTATCGCAAACCTTGCTGCTGCACCGTGAAGATGCCCGTAGTAACATTCTTTAATGCCGTAATCACTGATAACCTGCATAATCTGCTCGCACTCGCTGTCAGTAGTTACGGGCGGATAGTGAAGAAAAAGCACTTTTTCATCACAAATGGCACTGTCAAGCGACATTTTTATTCTGCCAACTTCCCTGTTTAGCACCTTCTCGTCGTGCTGTTCGGTGCTGTCAAACAGCCAGCCGCGGCTGCCGCAGACGGACACTCCGCAAACTTCAAACGAATTATTTTGCAAAATTTTTATAGTATCAAAACCGTTATCAGCAATAAACTGATTCATCTTAGTAAGTGTATTCCACCAATAATCGTGGTTGCCTTTTGAAATAATCTTTTTGCCGTTGAGATTATTGATAAACTCAAAATCAGCGCGAAGTTCGTCAAAATTCATAGCCCAACTTATATCGCCGGCAATCACAACAGTATCGTCAGCAGTTATTAACTTGTTCCAGTTTTTTTCAATTCTGCTGACATAATCTTCCCACCCCGGAAAAGAATCCATAGGCTTATCTGTACCAAAAGACAAATGCGTGTCAGCAATAGCGTATAACGACATAATATCACCGTATAATCAGGTCAAATCTCCAAACACTAATGGTGAAAGGAGTGTTTTAAATGGATAAAGAAATCAAAGGAATTTCCTGCGAAGTAAAGAACTGCGTATACCACAGCAAGGGTGACGACTGCACTGCAAAACAGATTAAAGTCGGCAATCCGCGTGCAATGCACGAGAGTGAAACAAAGTGTGAAACTTTTGAGTGCTGCGACAATCCGTCAGGCTGTGAATAACAGAAATCGGGAGGGTTTTTCGCCCTCCCTGTTTTATTATAATTCGAGAAGTTTGAACACCATTTCGCTCATATTCTCTTTATCACAGACATCGGTAAAACGCACCTGCTTATTCTTGAGCGCTTTAAGCGGAGCAGGCACATCAGCGCCTGTAACTCTGTTAAGTTCATCAACTGTGTCAAACTCATCAAGAGTGCAGTTATCGTCGCTGTTTACAGCGCAAAGAACGCTCTTTGAGAATTTGTAAGGCGAAGCGGTTGAATCAACAACAGTAGGAATATCATCACCCGTTTCTGCTACATAATTTTCGTAAACCTTAACAGCAACTGCAGTATGTGTATCGCAGAGATAATTATATTCTTTTTCGTACTTATGAATCGTGTCAAACACCGATTTTTCATCACAGAATCCCGCGTCAAATACAGCCTGAATACTGTGCATAAGTTCCTCGGTGATAACATATCTGCCGTCAGTTGAAAGTTTGTTCATAAGGTCAACAACGAGCGTGTCATCTTCACCGCTCATATGATAGAGAAGTCGCTCAAGATTTGAGGATATAAGAATATCCATTGACGGAGAAGTTGTGGTGTAAAACTGCCTGTTTTTATCGTATTCGCCCGACTTCAAGAAATCGGTGAGAATGTTGTTTGAATTAGAAGCGCAAACGAGTTTTTTAATCGGCAGACCCATTTTCTTTGCATAGTAGCCTGCAAGAATGTTGCCGAAGTTACCTGTCGGAACAACTACGTTTATTTCGTCTCCGAGAGTAATTTTACCCTGCTCAACGAGGTCTGCATAAGCGGAAAAATAGTAAACAATCTGCGGCACAAGACGTCCCCAGTTAATGGAGTTTGCAGATGAGAACATCATATTCTTTTTAGCAAGTTGTGCCTTAATCTCATCATTTGTAAAGATAGATTTAACTGAACTCTGAGCGTCATCGAAGTTGCCGTTAATTGCGCAGACAGCAACGTTTTCACCCTCCTGAGTTGTCATCTGCAGTTTCTGCATAGGCGACACGCCGTCAACAGGATAGAACACAAGAATCTTTGTGTTTTCAACGTCTTTAAAACCTTCAAGCGCCGCTTTGCCCGTATCACCGGATGTTGCTACAAGGATAACAATAGTCTTGCCGTCAGCCGTCTTTTTGGCTGAAACTGTCATAAGATAAGGCAGAAGCTGGAGCGCCATATCCTTAAATGCGCAAGTAGGTCCGTGCCAGAGTTCAAGTATATTTTCATTGCCGTTCACATTAACAACAGGGGCAATTTTTTTGCTTGAAAACTTGTCTGCGGCATATGCGCCGTTCACGCAGTAGTCAAGTTCTTCATCAGTAAAATCTGTGAGGAATTCTTTAAGCACGGTTTTTGCTCTCTGAATATATGTCATATCGACCATTGTGCCGATTTTATCAAGCGTAAACTGCGGCAGTTCGCAAGGTACAAAAAGACCGCCTTCCTCGCTGATACCCTGCGCAATAGCCTGCGCGGCTGAAACTTTAATATTCTTATTTCGAGTTGAAGTATAAAGCATAGTTTTATCTCCCATAGTTTTTTGCGTGTATATTTTAACTTAATTGAAACGCATTTTCAAGATGTTTTACAGATTTTATTTTGCCTTCTCTGCATATTATCTCAACAATATCAAACCGAGGCTGCAAATCAGTCGGATTTTTGGCTAAATATAACTCTGCAGTTGCAATGATTTTCTGCTGTTTTGCGTAGTCCACAAACTCTTTTGGACTTGCGATTGAGTTTTCATCTCTCATCTTGACTTCAACAAACAAAAGATACTTTTTGTTTTTTGCGATAATATCAATTTCGCCAAAGGGCGATGTGTAGTTGTAGTCAACGAGTTTGTAGCGCTTCTTTTTTAAATATTTAGTTGCTTCAAATTCAGCATATTTTCCGAGATTATTCATTTTTTAGCATACCAAGTTTTAAGGAACGACTGGCGATGAAGTTCGCAAGGACCGAATTCATCAAGCATCTGATAATGCAGTTTTGTGCCGTAACCTTTATGTTTTTCAAACTGATACTGCGGATATTTTTCCGCCATTTCAAGCATATATCTGTCCCTTGTAACCTTTGCAAGGATAGACGCAGCGGCTATGGACATTGACTTGCCGTCGCCCTTTATAATGCACTCCGCAGGTATATCAAGCGGCGGAATTCTGTTGCCGTCAATCATTGCATAGTTTGCAATACCAAGACCTTCAACAGCCCTTTTCATCGCAAGATATGTAGCCTGCAAGATGTTAAGTTCATCAATTTCTTTTTCGCTCGCCGTTGCGATAGAATATGCAACTGCTTCTTCCTTAATGACGTCAAAAAGCGCTTCACGCTTCTTTTCGGTAAGTTTTTTAGAATCGTTAACGCCGCTTATAATATGTCCCTTCGGCAGCACGACTGCAGCGGCACAAACAGGGCCTGCAAGCGGACCTCTGCCCGCTTCGTCAACACCGCAAACGCAGGTGTAACCTTTTGCGTATGCCTCGTTTTCATAGTGCAACCAGTCAATAGTTTCAATCTCGTTTTTCATCACGGTAACTCCAATGTTATTCTGCCCAGTTTGCCGCCCCTGAATTCATCAGCAACAATAACCGCAGCACGCTCATAGTCAATTTCGCCGCCCTTGATAAGAAAGCCGCGTTTTTTGCCGATAAGTTCAAGAATTTCCCAGCCTTGCAAGCCTTCAACAGACTCAAGTTTGTATCTCTCCTCAATCGCTTCAGGGCGTGTGTTTGCAAGCGTTTCGAGCAGTCGGCAAGCAAGCGTCTCCTTGTCAGTTACTTCGTCTTTAACAGAACCGATAAACGCGAGTTTATCTCCAACTTCAGGGTCGTCAAACTTTGGCCAAAGAACTCCCGGCGTGTCAAGCAGTTCAATGCCGCCGCCGACTACAAACCACTGATTTTGACGTGTAACACCTGCCTTGTCGGCAACTTTTGCTTTTGCGTTTTTGCCCATACGGTTGATAAACGACGATTTGCCTGTGTTAGGAATACCGACAACCATAAGACGAAGCGGCTTGTTTTTCATGCCCTTGCTTTCGTTTTTTGCAATAACGTCGGACAGCGCAGCCTTAACAGTTTCATCAAACTTATTAAGACCTTTGCCTGTACGGCAGTCAACCGCAAGAGCGTAGAATCCGTTGTTTTTAAAGTGTTTAAGCCAAATAGATGTTGCCGTCTGATTTGCAACATCGCACTTGTTAAGCAGCATAATGTGCGGTTTATTCTTGATAATATCGTCAAGTTCAGGGTTGCGCGAACTCTGCGGCACGCGTGCGTCAACAATCTCGACAACACCGTCGACAAGGTTTAGACTCTCTTTAATCAGTCGCCTTGTCTTTGCCATATGTCCCGGAAACCACTGAACGTTCTGTTTAATATATTCAGGCATTGTGTTACCTTCCTGTTAATATAATAATGGTATTATATAATAAATATCGTTAAAAATCAAATTAACCGCCTCACAATGTGAAGCGGTTTGCAGAAATAATTATCTGATGTCTTCCTTAACTTTGGCTGCCTTACCAACTCTGTCACGAAGATAGTAGAGTTTAGCGCGGCGAACCTTACCCTTGCGCACAACCTTAACGTCAACAACGTTAGGTGAGTGAAGCGGGAACACACGCTCGATACCTACGCCGTAAGAAATGCGGCGAACGGTGAAAGTTTCAGATACGCCTGAACCTCTCTTAGCGATAACTGTACCCTCGAACATCTGAATTCTTTCTCTTGAACCCTCACGGATGTTAACAGAAACTCTAACTGTGTCACCAATGTTGAACTTAGGAGCCTCTGCCTTCATGGAGTCCTGTGCGATAACTTTAAGTGCGTCCATTTTATTTCCTCCTTAATTTTTATATGATGTTCTTATCAGGAGACTGACATTGGACCATCCTCTAAAATGCGTAACGCTCGCATTTTACGCGCAGACAGAGTAATCTGCGGCTAAATGCTGATATATAATAACACAAAGTAATTATAATGTCAAATGTTTTTTAGAATTGCGGCGGAAATTCTGTATTTTCACATTCGTCAGATATAAATACAATCGACTTGCAATTGATTTTTAAATACTCATAAATTGTCGTATTACTTTTTGGCTTAAAACATTCCATCTCGAATACAGCCTCATATCTGCCGTTTTCTTTCAAATAGAACTCTGCGCCCATACAAAAAGCACCGTCATTAAAAGCGTTATTGATTATTTTGTACTCGTTGAAAACTAACTTGTTAAACGCGCAAAAACTGTTTTCATTGTCAATATCAAGTTCAAACTTCCTGCCCTGTAATTTATTGTCAGGTATATTATCAATTAAAAATCTTGCGTCGTGGAATGAAAACGGCACATTAATCTTGAAATGATATAATGATGGTAGACACAAAAAAAGTGTCTACCATCATTTTTTGTGGTAAGATAGAGAAAAAGGAGATGAAAAGAATGGGACGACCAAAA
>ONXZ01000066.1 GCA_900321905.1 uncultured Eubacteriales bacterium | reverse complement strand
CCGGACGCTTCACTGGATACATCCTGCGGATAGAACTTCTGGAACTTATCTGCCAGAAGCGGAAGCTCCTGCTTCTGGCGGAACACGACCCGGCACTCAAGCGTCAGCGGAAGCTCCTTGATGCCTGGAACAGAAACCGCATCACTTTCCACAAGGGTCAGCCCTGCTTCCTTGACCTTATCGATATTCCTGCCTGATTTCGTTCCGCAGACTTTCAGAATATTCGGGTCATATCCATCGAGTGGGATATTTACCGTAAACTCTGGATTTTTATCCAGCTGCTCTCTTGTGAACCTTCCCTCGCGGATGTAGATCACGAACACAGGTGTCGACCATTCTACACCGAATGTTCCCCAGCCAATGACCATAGAATTGACCTTATCGGCCTTCGTCGTGACAAGGACTCCTTTCGGGATAGCTTTCACAATTGTTTCCGAATAATCTGCTACATTTACCTTCTTCATAATCTTTTTGGGTCTCCTCCTTCAAGAAACGCTCAGTAAATTTGTTCACGAAGAAGCCACCGCTTGTTCACATACTCATCACACGCGACCGCTATTCTGTAACCATCAAACAAAGGAGCTGCAAAGAAAGAAGCAGCTGACATTTGATTCCATATAGACACCACACAAAAACTTTTCATACTCAGCAATAGTGTAGTCAGGACTACCGTATCTTTCGCCCTTCCAGGTCGGTGCGTAAAGTATGAGTTTTTTGTTTTCGTCATACGGAACGCCGAACTTTTCAAGTTCTTTTTTAAGCGCCTTTTTGTCAAAATTAACAGTTGCGTCTGTTCGCGGATAGCCTGCTTCAACAATCTTGCCCGGCATAATGCCGTCAAGTTTAAAGGCGTTGCGGAAGTTATCCGTAGTGTACGGAACAGGACTCAGCACAAAATCGCTTGTGATGAAATTTTTAAACATATTCCTGACTTCGATATCTGTATCCGGAATATCGTAGCCAATGTTTTTAAGCGGAATACCGTGCCAGGTGTTGATTAAAACCTGACCCTCTTTTTTGATATAGTAACTCTTAATCGTAACGTTTGTAATAATGTACTTTGCGATTGAAAGGTACTTGTAATAATCCTCTGACTGCGTTTCAATAAAAATAACGTTGCCGCAGTCGGCGTACTCTATAGTCAGCGCGTCAATATCTTCCTGCTTTTCAAGCGCCCAGACATGAGTATAGTCTTTAAAACGCTCGTCCTTCATTAAATACTCAAAGAGCGCGCCCGGATTGCAGGTTATGCCTCTGCCGAAAAACGCCTCGTAAAGAATAGTGTGGTCATCGAGTTTGTATTTAAGATACGCGTCGTAATAATCACTTCTTCTTTTGACGGCGGTACTTGTCAGATATTTAATCTGCGCCTCGTCAAGATAAGGCTTTAGAAGTTCTCTTTCGTCTGTGGTCATATTTGATACTCCTAAAAATATTTTTTATATTATAACATAATTATATACGGTTTTCAACAATATAATAAACGGGTGTTTGCAATGTGTCTATGATTCGTTTACGAGTTTGCCTGTCATATGCTCGGGCGTGATTTCAAGGCACTGCACGCGTGAGAGTGAATGTTCAAGTTCGTGCTGCAAATACGCCTCATCATCGGTAAATTTGCGGCACAGTCTGGTGCAGATTTGTTTTGCTTTTTCCTCGTCTGTCACAAGGCTGATTTTGCCGAATACAACCACGCTTTTAACATTGAGCGCCCACTCGCCCTCTTTGCGATAACCTTTATCGAATACTGTATAGCACACCTTGTCGCAATTCTTTACAGCGTCAATTTTGTGGCCCTCTTTAGCGCCGTGAAAATACAGTTTACCGTCGCTTTCGCTGTAATAATGATTTAGCGGAATACCGTAGGGATAGCCGTCGTCGCCGATGACAGACAGCACACCGCGAGTTTCGTTTTTAAGCACTTCGACGCACTCAAAATCACTTATTTGTTGTTTGTACCTTCTCATTTTTCTGAACATAGCGCACCTCCGCAGCATTATATAATGCTATTATACCATAAATGCCGTGTGTTGTACAGTTTTTGTGCTTGCAGTATTTTGTAGTATTTATTATAATAAACACATAAACGGAGGGTTGAATTTGACTAAAAAGAGAGTTGAAAGCATCGACATTGCCAAAGGTATTGGCATTTTGCTTGTGATTTTGGGTCACCTGACAGTTGACGGACAAATGGTCAGATTTGTGATTTTCACATTCCATATGCCGCTGTTCTTTGTGCTGTCGGGCGTGTTTGCAGACAAAAAGCAAAACCTTGCCGACGGCGCGGCAAAACTTGTGCGAACACTACTTGTGCCGTACTTGTTTGTTGTGGTTTGCGACTTTGCGTGGCTGTCGATTTTAGCGCTTAAAGACGGCAAACTCGACTTTGGCGGGCAGTTAAAACATATGCTGCTTTGCGCGGCAGGTCTTGACAAAACATACAACAGCGCAGTCTGGTTTTTGTTTGCGCTGTTCATAATCAAAGCCGCGTTTTTGCTTATAAATCAAATTGGAAGTAAGGTTGCAAAAGAAGGCGTAGTCCTTGCAATTTCGGCAATCAGTGTAGCGTTTATTTTAACGCGGCGGTTTTTTGAGATAAACGAAAAATATTTGTACTTGTCCGCACTCGGCTGTTTTGTGTTTTACAGCGCAGGATATTTTTTGCGCGACATAATTTTAAATCTTGAAAACAGTGTTCAAAAACACAAAATACATTTACCGTTAGCACCTGTTTCACTGGGAGTAGTTGTGCTGATTGCACAAATAAAACAGATGTTTATTGTGCATGTTTACCGCTACACTGACCATCCGCTGCTTATGCTTGTTGCGGCGGCATGCGGTACTTACGCAACCGTTGTGCTGTCTGCGTTTATAGCGACATTGCTAAAGGCAGAACGGCTGAAAAAAGCGCTCATTTTCTTTGGTAAAAACAGTATAGTGATACTGATGATTCACTATCCGATTGCAAGAAAATTTTACCCCTATGTTTTTGGATTGTTCGGTATAAAAGAATATGTCAACCGCCCACTTGCGGAGGCAGCGCTTTTTGTGCTGACAACACTGCTGATGATACCTGCGATATATCTGTTTAACAAATACCTGTACTACATAATCGGCAAAAAGAAACCGACTCGGACTTAATCAGTCAGAGTCGGTTTTATAGTTATTATTCAGTTTCTGTGTCTGCCGAAGGGGTTGGTTCAATGTTTTCCATTGATTCCACAGGTGCCATTTCGGGCATTTCTGCCTGCGGCTGCTCAGGGATAACCGGCTGTTCGGGAACAGTCGGCTGCTCCGAAACAATCTGCGCTTGCTCAGGCACGTCGTTTTGCTGTGCAGGCTGATACTGCTGCTGCGCAGGTTGCGGCGTCGGCTGAAGCGGCATTTGTTCAGGTACAGGCTGCACAATCGGCTGCGGCATAGGCGGTGTGTAGTAGTTTTGCTCTGCCGCTACAGGCTGCGCATTAATAACAGGTTGATAGTACATATTTACGTTCTGCACACCTGCTGCGTTGCCGTACTGCGCATATGACTGCTGATACATAACGGTTTTTTGCTGTGAACTCAAAAAGTCGTACTGCGTAACCGCACCCTCCTGATATGCTCTGATTTTGAAATTTTCATAATACAGCGCAACAGTTGTGTTGAGATACGGCATTAAGTAAATATTAACCAGACCGATAGTCAGAATTAAAAGCAGATACCAGCCGATAAAACTGAGGTCAAGCACAAACAGTTCCCACTTGTGACCCTTTGTCATTTTATCGGACGCGCGCATTGCGTCGCTAAACGACATTTCGGGGTGTTCCGCAAGGATATATGTGCTGAACTTCCATTTGTATGAAAAGATTATGCCCGGAATAATAAGCAGCATATAAAGCAGCGAAAGCAAAATTGACTTCACGAGTTCCAGAAGGAACTTTTGCCAATAATTTTTATCAAACGTGTTTTTGAAAATATACGTCATACCGTCGCTGAAACTCATATTGTTGCCGCGTATCAGTTGCCAGAACAATCCGTCAAGCATTACGCGCAGAGGTGCGAGCGCAAGCCGTGCCACCATTGCAACAATTGCAAAGAAGCCCAAAATCACAAGCAGAATTCCGAGTTCTGTATTTGAACGCGGAAATACTGCGAGATTCACTTTGCCGTTGCCGTCAAAACCGTCAAAGTGTCCAAAATCGCTGTCTCCGTTTCCGAAGTTGCCAAAATCATTAAAGAAATCGCTATTGTCGCTGCCGCCATCTTGACTCTGCGATGACGAATTTCCGGATTTTACAGCATTGCCAAAACTGCCTGACAGGCTGCTAACAGGACTTGAAGTGCCTGCGAGAAAGCCGATAATCAGCGCAATAAAAAACAGTTTTATTACATTGCCGCGGATAAGTTCTTTTGCTTGCTGTTTAACAAGCGCTCTGTTAATCTCCATAATTTAACCCTTTAAAATTCAAGTTTTTCTGCAATAAAGTTTTCAAGTTCGGAAATCGGAAGTCTCACCTGCTCCATAGTGTCGCGGTCGCGGACTGTTACGCAGCCGTCCTCAAGCGACTCGAAGTCGTAGGTAATGCAAAACGGTGTGCCGATTTCGTCCTGACGGCGATAACGCTTGCCGATTGAGCCTGCGTCGTCGTAGTCAACGTTAAATTTCTTTGAAAGTGATGAGAATACTTCCTCTGCCTGCTCGCCCAGTTTCTTCGAAAGCGGAAGAACTGCCGCCTTGAACGGCGCAAGCGCAGGGTGGAAGTGCATAACAACACGGGTGTCGTTCTTTTCAGCGTCGATAACTTCCTCGTCATACGCTTCGCAAACAACAGCAAGGAACAGTCTTTCAACACCGAGCGAAGGCTCGATTACATAAGGAATGTACTTTTTGCCGCTTGCCTGGTCAAAGTATTCTAGGTTTTTGCCCGATGTGTTGATGTGCTGTGTGAGGTCGTAGTCTGTTCTGTCGGCGATACCCCAGAGTTCGCCCCAACCGAACGGGAACATATACTCAAAGTCGGTTGTAGCCTTTGAGTAGAAGGAAAGTTCCTCAGGGTCGTGGTCGCGAAGGCGGAGGTTTTCCTCTTTAATACCGAGAGCATAGAGCCAGTCGCGGCAGAAGCCTCTCCAGTAAGCAAACCACTCAAGGTCGGTGTCAGGCTCGCAGAAGAATTCCAGTTCCATCTGCTCGAACTCACGAACGCGGAAGATGAACTTGCCCGGTGTGATTTCGTTACGGAACGACTTACCAATCTGAGCAACACCGAAAGGAATTTTCTTCCTCGTAGTGCGCTGAATATTTGCAAAGTTTACAAAAATACCTTGTGCTGTTTCAGGGCGGAGATAGATTTCGTCCTTAGTGTCCTCCGTAACGCCCTGGAAAGTCTTGAACATCAGATTGAACTGACGAATGTCTGTGAAATTGGTTTTGCCGCAATTCGGGCAAGGAATATTATGCTCCTTGATGTAGTTGCTCATCTCCTCATTAGACCAGCCTGCAACGTTTGTGCCGTCAAAATTTTCAATAAGGTCGTCGGCACGGTGACGTGTTTTACAGTCGCAGCAGTCCATAAGCGGGTCTGAAAAGCCGCCGAGGTGACCTGACGCAATCCAGGTCTGCGGATTCATAAGAATTGCCGAGTCAAGACCAACGTTGTACTTGTTCTCCTGAATAAATTTTTTGCGCCAAGCGGCTTTGATATTGGTTTTAAGTTCAACGCCAAGCGGACCGTAATCCCAAGTGTTTGCAAGGCCGCCGTAAATCTCAGAACCGGGGTAAACAAAGCCTCTGCCCTTACAAAGTGATACGATTTGCTCAAGCGATTTTTCCGTATTTTTCATATTGATTGTACCTCCATATACAGTTAGAGTTATTATACTATTAATTCCATTATTAGTCAACACCCATGTTCAATTGGGGACAGTCCCCAATTGAACATGGGTGTAATATTGAATTATACTGATTGTAATATTTTTACAGTACAGCTTCGCCGAAATAGTCAAGCGCTTCGTTGACTTCCATAATTTTAAAAGTGCCATGCTCAATACAGTATCGTACAACAAGGTCCGCCGTGTCTGACAGCGACAGACAGTAACCTGCAGTTTCAAGCAACCGCTCAGTCTGTGCAATGTCGAGTCCGAGCGCAAGGCAAAGTTTGACAGCCGTGCTTTTTGACGGGTGATAGTCAATGTCTGCGCGAATCTTTGCAAACAATCTACGGTCAATATCCGCCTTTTTGTACACGGCACTGTCCTTCACTCCGCGCGAATCAATTATTGCGAAAAGGTTTTGCTGAAAGGTCGGTTGCTTTTCAGGCAGGACAATCGGTATCTCCTGCGTTTGCTGCGGCGCCATCGGCACAGACTCCCGCATAACAACCGACTTAGCCGCGCCCGTACTGAATCCGCCTGCGGCATTGAACGCACGCGATTCTTCATAAAATTCCTCTATTGCGCTGTATGCGTCCTCAACAACGGCGTTGTGCTCACTGCCGTGCAGCGACTTATATGTATTTACATATGACGACAAGTCGTCAAGAAAACTTTTTTTGAGTTTTTTAAAATGTCGCATTGAAGGTGACCATTCCTTTTTCAAATACTGGTATTATTGTATCAAACGGGGGACAAAAAATCAACAAACCCGAAAGAAAGGAAGTATTATTATGAAAAAAGGTTTAACAGAAATTATCTATGTACTCGACAGGTCCGGCTCAATGGGACACCTAACGGGTGACACAATCGGTGCATACAACGCGTACCTTGACGAGCAGAAAAACTTTGACGGCGAAACAAAAATCACGACTGTTTTGTTTGACGACAAGTACGAACTGATGTTTAACGGCGCAAAAATTGAGGACGCTTACCTCGACCACGAAAAATACTATGTTCGCGGTATGACAGCGCTCTATGACGCGGTGGGCAAAACAATCCTCGACGTAGGTCACCGTCTGTCGGTAACTCCTGAGAGCGAGCGCCCTGAAAAGGTGATTTTCATCATCACAACCGACGGTTACGAAAATGCGAGCCGCGAGTTCACGCAGAAGAAGGTAAAACATATGATTAATCACCAGACAAAGAAGTACAACTGGGAGTTCCTGTTCTTCGGCGCAAATATCGACAGTGTGGCTGTTGCTGACACAATCGGAGTTTGTCCGTCGCAGGCGTTTGAGTTTGAGGCGTCAAGCGCAGGTATACAGCGCATGAACAAAGTTTGCTGCGAAGCGACTGCAAACTTCCGCAACAGGTA